>CATLCV010000218.1 GCA_949893755.1 uncultured Lachnospiraceae bacterium
TATATTGCACAGTCAGGGGATGTCTATCTGAATGAAGCTAATCACACAGCAATGTGCCTGTCTGCGGAGCCAGATCTCCTGATGGAATTTTCCATAAGTGAAAACGGCGGTATTGATGGAGCCGAAGGGGACCAGACGGGAGATGAAAGCCATATCAGGGCATATTATGATTATACATGGGACGGGATCCTGGAGTGTATCAATATGGAAGAGGCCGGGTCCGGTGGCGACATCGTTGTTGAGATTCTAAAAGCTGATGTACCCATACCGGAATATCGTGTTTACACAGAGGAGGATGGATGGTTGGAGTGGATGCACGGTCTGTCATGCTCAGATGGGTGCGGTGATGATTTCGCAGGAATCCCGGGTCATGTACATAGAAACGCTCAATTCAGGAATCTGGGTGAAGGCGGCTGGTATCAGCTGACTATGAAGCGACAGGGAATGCTCCAGAGGAATCAGGAAAATATGGATATGTCTGATTATATCATCGGATATACGGTTTATTATTGGACAGACGAACCGGAAAAAACAGGGTATTATAAAGCAAAGTATAGAGTTGCTCCGTCCGGAAAAGATTATTTAAAATGGGAATATGATAATGAAGATGGGGGTGCCGGTGATGATGTGAATGGTGTAGACCGTCTGCAGCTCACATTGAAAAAGGAATAATGCGGTCGGATATAATGAAAAAATATCTGTTTTATCAATCTGGACCACCAAACTGCGAGATAATGACCTGTGCCATCTCCGGATTGGTCTGGGTGATCTTCACCGGGTACTGCAGTCTTTTTTCATAATTCCACATAAATTAGCATCCCCCTTCCTGCCATGGCCATGGCTCATCGATCCAGCTCCACTTATCACAATCGGAAAAGACCGCGGTGTCTACTGTCAGAGGTCCGAAGTTCTCCGAGTATTCCTTCAGTGCTTCGTTGCGCATGCAGCTGTATTTCCGGAAAAACTCCATTGCCTCTTCATCGCACGGATGGGTGTCCAGATAGAGCTTCACGTCATCGACCGCAAAGCTGACTTCATTGATGTGGTTCAGCAGATCTGCCCTGCAGGTGAAATTTTTCATCGTTTCCAGCCCCCTCTCCCAAGAAACGGTTTGTTCAGTTCTTCAAAGATGGTGCCTGCGCAGAAACCCTCGCAGATATCGGAAATTCCGCACCAGGTCTGCCAGGGGACATATGCCATGGCAATGGGCATGCCGTAAAGCGGATCATCCATCATGCAGGCACAGCTTTTCGGGATCTTGCGTTCCCGGCATTCGGCTGCCTCTTTTGCTTCCGGGGCAGGCGCGCAGCATCCGCAGTCCTCCCTCTGCATGGGCTCCATTCTGGGCGCCGGCTCACAGCAGCGTGTATCCATCTGCGGAGCGGAGGTCTGGCATCCCGTATACATGCCGGGGCTGTGGCGCATCGGACGCATATTGCCCTGGCGTCCATAACGCATATTGTTCTGATAATTCGCCATTTGCGATTACTCCTTCCAAGATTCGGTTTACAATAATATACTATGGAAAAAAGACAAAAAAGGTTCCTTTCAAAAAATTACGTTGTTTTTATAAATAAAAAAAGCTATAATAATGAAGGATTGATTTCTGTTTCCAGTAAAAATCTAATGACAGTCTTGTATTGGTTGTCGTGGAAAACAGAATTTATGGGAATAATAATATCAAAATTTTACGAATGAAAGATTCAGGCCAGATTACGGGATAAAGGAGATAAGGATTTATGTGTGGGTTTGCAGGATTTGTCGGGGAGGTTGAGAACCGGGAGAAGGTACTTGTGGATATGATGAATACCATCATCCACCGGGGACCGGACAGTGAAGGAAAGTTCGTGGACGGAGACGCGGCGCTGGGGTTTCGGCGTCTGAGCATCATCGACCTTTCGGAAGTCGGGGATCAGCCTTTATATAATGAAGATAAAAGCAAGGTGCTGGTGTTCAACGGGGAGATCTATAATTATCAGGAGCTGCGCAAAGAACTGGCGGAAGCGGGCCATGTGTTCGTATCCAATACAGATTCGGAGACTCTGCTCCACGGATACGAGGAGTGGGGGGAAAAGCTTTTGGACCGTCTGCGGGGCATGTATGCCTTTGCGATCTGGGACAGAAAAAAGAAGCGTCTGTTCGCAGCCCGGGATATTTTCGGGATCAAACCCCTTTACTATGCGCAGATGAACGGGACGCTGCTGTTCGGTTCGGAGATCAAGTCCTTTCTGGAACACCCCCGGTTTGACAAGATTTTTAATGAGGATGCCCTTGGAAATTATCTCTCCTTTCAGTTCGTGCCCACCAACGAAACCTTTTTTAAAGGCGTGTTCTGCCTGCAGCCCGGACATTATTTCCTGTATGAGAATGGAAAGCTGGAGATCAGGCGGTACTTTGAACCTCACTTTACCGGGGACTGCCAAAAGTCCTTCGAGGAAGTGGTGGAAGAGGTCGAGGCGGTCATGAAGGAGTCTGTGCAAATGCACAAGATCAGTGATGTGGAGGTGGCTTCCTATCTGTCCAGCGGCGTGGATTCCAGCTATCTCACCTATCTGGGACAGGTGGACCGCACCTTTACGGTGGGATTTGACGAGGGAAAGTACAGCGAGATCCGGGATGCGAAGGAATTTGCGGCAAGCATCCATATGCAGAATGATGCCAGGGTCATCACCCCGGAGGAATACTGGGACCGGCTGTCAGATATCCAGTACTATATGGATGAGCCGGTGGCAGATCCTGCGGCGATCGCGCTCTTTTTCCTGAGCGAGGAGGCGGCCAAAAAAGTCAAGGTGGTGCTTTCCGGGGAGGGATCGGACGAGCTGTTCGGCGGGTATAACATTTACTGTGAACCGCTGGAGCATACGGCCTTCAACAAGATCCCCATGCCGATCCGGCGTGCCCTTGGAAAATTTGCGGAGTACTGCCTGCCCCGCCGGATGAAGGGCAGAGGCTTTCTGATGCGCCACGGCAAGACACTGGAGGAACGGTATTTTGCGAATGCCACCAACATCTTTACGGAGCGGGAGGCAGACAAGCTTCTGAAAAAAGGATGCGCGCCGGGGATCCAGCGGGTGACAAAGCCTTTGTATGACCGTGTGAAGGGCAAGGACCCTGTCACGAAGATGCAGTATGTAGACCTTCACCTCTGGCTGGTTCATGATATCCTGATGAAGGGGGATAAGATGGGCATGGCAAATTCTCTGGAGGTTCGGGTGCCGTTTTTGGATAAGAAGGTGCTGGAGCTGGCGCAGACACTGCCCCTGGATTACAAGGTCCGGGCGCCGAAGACGAAGGTTGCGCTGCGCGGGGCCGCGGAGAAGGTCATCCGGAGCAAGACCGCGGAAAAGAAGAAGCTGGGCTTCCCGATTCCGATCCGGGTGTGGCTCAGGGAAGAGAAATATTACCAAAGAGTACGGGAGATGTTCACTTCGGAAGCGGCAAGGAAGTTTTTCAATACGGAGATCCTGCTGAAGATGCTGGATGGACATAAAAATGGAAAGAAAGCAAATGAAAAGACGGATGACAGCCGGAAGATCTGGTCGGTATATATCTTTCTGGTATGGTATGACAGGTTCTTCGGACATGAAAAGCCGGTGCATCCGGCCAGGCTGTCGGCGGTCTGAGCAGTGCCGCATAAAAATGGAAAAGAATCAGCAGCCGTTTATAAAGGGGAGAGAATATGAGAAGCAGAACTGTTCGGCCGCTCAGGCGGCGGAATCACGGGGCAGGCCCAAAGCAGAATGGTGACGGGTATTCGGGAAGTCATGTACAGGTACGGCAGGCCCGGCGGAGCAGACAGACTGTCCCGCATGCGGACCATTCCTATGGCATGCAGCACTCCGCCTATGCTGTACCCCGGGAAGGGGAACGATATCCGGAGGAGGAAAAGGACGGACGGAAAAAGCGCGGGATCCTTTCCAGGATCTTTGTTACGGATGCGCAGTATTTTGATTATGACCTGCTGCTGGTGATCATTTTTCTGATGTGCCTCGGCCTGATCATGCTGTACAGTACCAGCTCCTATGAAAATGGGACCTACTATTTCAGCAGGCAGGCATTGTTCGGGGCTGCCAGCTTTGCCGTGATGCTCTTGGTATCCAAGATTGATTACCACATTTACGGGGCATTTTCGTTTGAATGCTATCTGCTGGCGATGTTTCTGATGGCGCTGGTGCAGACGCCTCTCGGACACAGTGCCAACGGCGCCAGGCGGTGGATCAAGATTACAGAGTCGCTGACCTTTCAGCCGGCCGAGGTCATGAAGATCGCGATCATTCTGTTTATTTCCTATGAGCTCTGCCGGCTGGGAAATAAAGCACATACGAGGGAGGGAGCAGTCCGCGTCTTTGCGTTCGGCATCGCGGCGACTCTCGGGGTGAGGTATCTGACGGATAACCTGAGTACGGCGATCATCGTACTTGCGATCACCTGTATCCTGTATTTTGTCGTACATCCAAAGCTGAAGCCATTCCTGGCCATGCTGGCAGGAGGATTTGTCATGCTTTTCGTATTGGTCAGCTTCCTCTCCGCGTCCATCTCCGAGAGCGACAATTTCCGGCTCTCCCGGATCATTACCTGGCTGGATCCGGAAAACCATACGGACACCGGGGGCTTCCAGGTCATGCAGGGATTATATGCCATCGGCTCCGGAGGTTTTTTCGGGAAAGGGCTGGGAAACAGCACACAGAAGCTGGGGGTCATTCCGGAGGCGCAGAATGATATGATCCTTGCCATTGTCTGTGAAGAACTGGGAGTGTTTGGATCTATCATCATTTTATTGCTGTTCGGTCTGCTGCTTTACCGGCTGATGTTTATCGCGAGAAACGCGCCGGACTTATATGGCTCTCTGGTTGCGACGGGGATTTTTGCGCATATTGCGCTGCAGGTGATCCTGAATGTCATGGTCGTGACGAATACGATTCCGACAACGGGGATCACGCTGCCGTTTATCAGCTATGGAGGGACCTCGGTTCTGTTTTTGATGGTTGAGATGGGGATCGCGCTTGGAATCGCGAGGAAGATTAAGATGAAAGAAATGTAATTTCAAACAGAATCTGGAAAAATAGTTCTTTTCAGGATGGGGAAAATATGATATAATCACATGTAGTAATGAATACTATATGAAATAGAATCATATTTGAAAGGCTTGGGACAGATTATGAGTTATAAAGTGATTGTTGACAGCTGCGGGGAACTGACCGAGGAGATGAAAGCGAGCGGTAATTTTGAAACCGCATCTTTGACCATGGAAGTCGGGGGTGTCCGCATCATGGATGACGCGTCCTTTGATCAGGCGGATTTTCTCAGAAGGGTTGCAGAATGCCCGGAGAGTCCGAAGTCGTCCTGCCCGTCACCGGAGGATTATATGGAGAAGTACCGCTGTGAGGCGGAGCGGGTCTACGCGGTGACACTGACGGCAGAGTTGAGCGGTTCCTATAACAGCGCGGTGCTGGCAAAGAACTTATATATAGAAGAATATGGAGAAAAGGACATCCATGTCTTTAATTCGCGTTCCGCTTCCATCGGGGAGACGCTGATCGCCATGAAGGTGCAGGAATGCGAGGAGGCGGGAATGACATTTGAGCAGGTAGTCGATACGGTGGAGCGCTATATTGACGGACAGCATACGTATTTCGTGCTGGAGAATCTGGATACGCTCCGCAAGAACGGACGGCTCACCGGGATCAAGTCTCTGGTGGCCGGGGCGCTGAATATCAAGCCTGTGATGGCGGCCACGCCGGAGGGGACGATCTGTCAGATCGGCCAGGCCAGAGGCATCAAAAAGGCACTGGCGAAGATGGCAGACCAGATCGCGGAGGAAACCCACGAAGCAGAGGAGAAGATCCTGGCAATTTCCAACTGCAACTGCAGGGAGCGTGCCCGGGAGGTGGAGAGGATGCTGCTGGCAAAGATGAAGGTGAAGGCCAGCTTTATCATTGACACGGCGGGGATCAGCAGCATGTATGCCAATGACGGCGGAATAATTGTTGTAGTTTGAAAAAAGATGTGATATACTTATGGGACGGGCATTCAAAGAACGTTCGGCGGGGACGGCCGGAAGTTTTCCGGCTGTATAAGTGACAGACAGCGCAGGAGTTCTGTTTCTGGCTGGATGGAGTACTGGAGTGCCTGAGCATAAAAAGGAGATCAGAAAGATGAGTCAGGAAAAGATAGACCGTTATAAACAGGAAAAAGCAAACCGGAAGAAGAATATGAAGAAGCAGCGCATGATGAGCTGGGCGCGCAAGGGTGTGCTGACTCTGGCTGGGCTGGCCCTGGTCGGCTGGCTGGGATACTCTGCGTATGACAGATTTTCTTCAAATAAAACCCGGGAGACGACGACGGTGAATTATGAAGCGGTGAATTCTTATTTGATCGATCTTACGGAGGAATAATCGTAAAAAAAGAAGCTGCTGTCTGAGGTGTAGAAGCCTTGGACAGCAGCTTTTTTTTACGATGATCCCTCCGGATTTTCTAATAGAACAAAGGACCTCCCGGAGGATGTGCACAGCAGCGCATCTCAAAAAATGAAAAAAAGGGTTGAAAAAGGGAGTGATGTGGGGTACAATGGATTCAAGTGGTAGAAAGTGGTGAACAGTGGAGTGAAATGGGGTGGAAGTGGAACCCGTTGACAGAAGGAGTTCTCAATGTTACTAGGGGAGTTTAATCACAGCATCGATGAAAAGGGCCGACTGATCATCCCCGCCAAGCTGCGGGAGGATCTGGGCGACAGCTTCGTGATCTGCAATGGTCTGGAGGGCTGTCTGTTTGTGTATTCCCAGGAAGAGTGGAACAAATTCGTTCAGGAACTGGAAACCCTGCCACGTATGAACAAAGATGCCAGAATATTTAAGCGCTATTTCTTCGGAAGTGCTTCGGAGGGCAGTTTTGACAAGCAGGGGAGAGTGCTTGTCCCGCCTTCGCTCAGAAAAGCGGCACATCTTGAAAAGGACGTTGTCCTTGTGGGAGTTCAGGATCGTGTGGAGATCTGGGATAAGGAGCTTTGGGAAGAGAAGAGCATGGTCAGTGAAGAAGACCTGGATGCGATCGCGGAACGCATGGAAGCGATCGGGATCCGGATATAATGCGGTCAGCACACTAGGAGGATAGGATGGCATTTCAACACACTTCAGTCTTACTGAAAGAGACAGTAGACTCTCTGGCGGTGAAGCCGGACGGGATCTACGTAGACGCCACACTGGGCGGAGGCGGACATGCCTTTGAGGTGTGCAGGCGTCTAAGCGACAAGGGGAGATTCATAGGGATAGATCAGGACGCTGCTGCGATCGAAGCAGCCAGTGTCCGCCTTCAGGGCTTTGGGAAGATGGTCACGGTCATTCGGAGCAATTATTGTGACATCGGCCCTCAGCTTCGGGCTGTCGGAATTAAAAAAGTCGATGGGATTGTTCTTGATCTGGGAGTATCCTCGTATCAGCTGGATAAGGCTGAACGGGGATTTTCTTACCGATTGGACGCACCTTTGGACATGCGGATGGACCAGAGGCAGGACCAGACGGCAAAGGATATCATTAATTCTTACAGTGAGCAGGATCTGTATCGTATCATCCGTGATTACGGGGAGGACAGGTTTGCGAAAAATATTGCAAAGCATATCGCAATGGAGCGGGAGAAGGCGCCGATCGAGACAACGGAACAGCTCAATGAAGTGATCCGGCATGCCATCCCCATGAAGATCAGAAAGGCTTCCGGCCATCCGTCCAAACGGACGTTCCAGGCGCTTCGGATCGAACTGAACCGGGAACTGGACGTACTGGAGGGAACGCTGGATGAGATGATCGACATGCTGAATCCGGGGGGAAGGATCTGTATCATCACCTTCCATTCGCTGGAGGACAGGATCGTGAAGCGGACATTCCGCAGGCAGGAGAATCCCTGCACCTGTCCCAGCCATTTTCCGGTCTGTGTCTGCGGGAACGTTTCAAAGGGGAAGGTGGTCACGAACAAGCCGATCCTTCCTGGAAAGGAGGAGCTGGAAAATAACAGCCGTTCGAAGAGCGCGAAGCTGCGCGTTTTTGAACGGTCCTGATGACTTGGGGTAATTAGAAGGAGTATATAAAATAGATTTTATCAGGAAGGGGAGAATCCTGGTAAAAAAAGGAAAGGGGCGTAAGAACGATGGCATCGACAAAGACGACCACATATTCGATTTACGGAAGACAAGCTTATGAGAATTCTTTTCATGGAGATACCGTGAATCTGGATCTGTCTCAGATCAGAAGCAGCGTATCCCGGGGAACCACCCGCATCGGGTCGGCCGTGGATGAGCTGCAGCGTGGAAGTCAGGGCGGACAGGCATATGTGTACGACAACATTGCCCGTCAGCCAGAAGTTCCGCCCGTACACATGCCGGTTGGGGAACCGGAGTACAGACAAAAGACAAGCCGTCAGGTCCTTAAGAACCGGAGGCGGGCGCTGAGCATGAATACGGCTTATGCGGTATTTCTTGCGTCTGCGGCGATCTTTGCCGTAGTGATCTGTTTTCTGTATCTCAGACTGCAGTCGGAGACGGTTGCCAGATCGGAGAATATTACGGCGCTGCAGAGGGAGCTTGCGGAACTGACGGAGAAGAACGATGCCGCGTATCAGGCGGCGGCAGATTCCATCAACCTGAACACCGTAAGGGACAGGGCGTTGAATCAGCTTGGGATGGTGTATGCGTCTCAGGGAAGAGTCGTATCCTATCAAAATCCGACAACAGACTGCGTGAAGCAGTATAATGACATTCCGGACAACGGCGTCCTGGCAAAGTCGGGAAAGCTGGCAGAGTAGGATGCCGGGCTTCCGGCAGAGATCTCTGTGGACGGCGGCGGACGGGAACAAGCAGGAAGGAGTATACATACAGCGGCAGATGGCGGTACCAAAACGTAGAAACAGATTTGATTTTCTGACAAAAAAATTTCCAAAGAGGATGCAGGAAAAGCTGGTAATGGTCTTTATGGGAGTCGTACTGGCTTTTGTTGCTTTAATCGGAAAAATTACATATATCAATGCCTCGAAAGGAAGCGGCTACACGAAGATCGTGCTGGAACAGCAGCAGTACGACAGCCGGGTCATCCCCTACAAGCGGGGGGATATCGTAGACTGCAACGGAACCAGGATGGCAACCAGCGAACGGGTCTACAATGTGATCCTGGATGTATATGTGATGCTGTCTGAGGAAAAATATAAAAAGCCGACCATGGAGGTGCTGGAAACCGTATTCGGCATTCCCCAGGGAACGGTGCAGGAGATCATTGAGGAACGGCCCGACAGCCGGTATGAGATCCTGGCCAAAAAGATTTCCTATGAAAAGGCCCAGGAATTTGATGCAATCGATGAGGACGATGAGAATTATCCGGACGTGCGGGGCATCTGGCTGGAGGAGGATTACCAGAGAAGCTATCCTTACGGCCGTCTGGCAAGCGATGTGGTCGGTTTTGTGGTAGGCACAAATGAGGGCGCGATCGGCATCGAAAGTGCCTATAATAACATCCTGAACGGGACAAACGGACGGGAATA
>CATLCV010000219.1 GCA_949893755.1 uncultured Lachnospiraceae bacterium
TGTGTAGCAGCGGCAGCGGCAGGAACGCTTGCGGCCGGTTTACTGATGGGCTGCGGTTCGTCTGACGTGAATCATGACGAGGTGGTGGCAACGATCGGGGATTCCGAGGTTTCCTACGGAGTCGCGTAATTTTATTCCAGGCTGATGCATGCCCGGGATGAGAATTATTATACCACCCTGACAGGGGACACTCCGGCGGAATTCTGGCTGCAGCAATGGGGGGAAGGCTCCTATGAGAATTATGTCAAGAGCGGCCTGCTCGAGGATCTGGAGAACCTCTATATCCTGAGCCAGCATGCGGATGAATATGACGTGACGGTGACAGAAGAGGAGGAAAAGGCCATCGCCAAGGCGGCGGCGGATTTCGAGGAGGACAATGCCCTGGAAGCAAAAGAGGTGGTGTCCGGCTATACGAAGTATATCGAGGAATATCTGAGGCTCGCCACCATTGAGGAGAAGATGGATGCTCCGATGAAGGAAGGCGTGGATGAGGAGGTTTCCGATGAGGAAGCAGCCAAAAAGACCATGAAGTATGTGTATTTCGCGTATTCCAATGAAAAGGAGGACGGCTCCAGCGAAGCCATGTCCGAGGATGAGAAGAAGAAGCTGAAGAAAAAGGCGGAGAAGTTTGCCAAGGATCTGCAGGACAGCGAGGAAAAGGATATCGACGCTGCCGCGGAAAAGGAAGGACTGGAAGTGGAGACCGCGTCCTTTGATTCCGAGATGACGGCTCCTTATGTAGACTTTGTGAAGGCTGCGGACCAGCTGGAGGAGAACGAGGTTACGGATGCCATTGATTCCGATGGAGGCCTGTATGTAGGAAAGGTCACCAGCCTGTTCGACCGGGAAGCGACGGATAAGGAAAAAGAACGGATCGTGCGGGAACGCAAGGACGATCAGTATGATTCCCTGCTGAAAAAGTGGAAGGAAGATACCAAGATCACCCTCAATGAAGAGGTATGGCAGAAGATCGACTTTGCATACCAGGGAATCGCGATCCCGAAGAAAGAGGATGACGGGGCAAAGGATGATAAGAAGACGTCCGATGAAAAAGAAGATGACGCGGATTCTGACAAGGAGGATACGCAGTCCGAAGAAGAGGATGAGGATTCCGAGGACTGACCAGTCTGCGCTTTGGATTCGGCCGGAAGGCGGGATTCACAGCAGAAATGGAAAATATGGAACCGCGTGCAATGATATAGCAGCAGATAAAAAGACAGGGGAACGCCAAAAACGCGTCGCCCTGTCTTTTGCTTCCGGGAAACAGCAGATCTGTGTATGTACGTCCTGATTCATGTAATGTGAGTATCTCTCGAAATCAGATATACTCCAGCTTCTCAAAATACTGCATCAGGATATTGGCACAGTTCTCAACCCCTAATTCGGTGGTATCCAGGATCATATGATAGTCATTGACATCTCCCCAAGTCCTGCCGGTGTGTTCGTGATAGTATGCGGCACGCTGCTCATCGGTGCGCTCCAGCTTTTCCTTTGCCTCCTCGTATGAGAGGGATTCCAGTTTCATGATACGCCGGATCCGGTCTTCCTTGTCTGCACAGACATAGATATTGAGGACATTCATCCGGTCCTTCAGGATGTTCGAAGCACATCGTCCCAGAATAATGCAGGGACTCTCCGCCAGCCTGCGGATGGCCTCGGCCTCGGATTCGTATTCATGCTCATCCAGCTTATGCTCAATGGATGCCTTATCATATACAGGGATGCCAAGCCTTACGGAAAGCTCATTGGCAATAATGCTGGCGCCCGTACCAAACCTGCGGCTCATCGTAATCACTAACTTCATTCTACCTTCCTCCTTTGTACAAAAGAGTGCTTTTCACAGAGCACTCACAACCCGCTCGCTTCCTTATTATAGCACTAAAAGCGCTTTGGGGGAAGTGGTTTTCGATGGAAGATCAGGATGTTTTGTAGAAGATTTGCAAGATTTTCGAGAAGAAATCACAGGAAAATGGGTTTCTTTGTATGGTATGCTGTAAGCAGTTCTTACGAATCACATTTTTATAACATTTTCAGAAAGGAAGGATTTACGATGGAACTGAGAACAGCATCGTCCCCGAAGGACGTAAAACATTACACGACACAGAGACTGAGAGAGGAATTCCTGATCCCCAGGCTTTTCTTTGCGGATGAGGTGAAGCTGGTGTACAGCCATATCGACCGGATCATCACGGGAGGCGTGATGCCGGTCAAAGAGGTGATCGGATTGAAGGCGGGAGAGGAGCTCAGGACCGAACATTTTCTGGATCGGCGGGAGATGGGTGTGATCAACATCGGCGGGGAAGGAACCATCCTCGCGGACGGCAGGGAGTATACGCTGGGCTACAAGGACGGCATGTACTTAGGCATGGGTGTGAAGGACATTTCCTTTGCCAGCAAAGACCCTGAGAATCCGGCCAAGTTCTATCTGAACAGCGCGCCTGCGCATACATCCTATCCGACGGTCCTGATCCGGCCGGAGGGACAGCCGGAGGACGGCGTGGTGATCGTGAAGGAGGAGAACAAGGTGGAGCTGGGGTGCCTGGAGGATTCCAACCACCGCACGATCTGTAAATATATCCTTCCCGGACAGGTGGAGAGCTGCCAGCTGGTCATGGGTATGACAAGCCTGGAACCGGGCAGTGTCTGGAATACGATGCCCTGCCATACCCATGACCGGAGAATGGAAGTGTACCTGTATTTTGAAATGCCGGAGGACGCGTTTGTAATGCACTATATGGGCGAACCGGATGAGACGAGGCACCTTGTGATCCGAAACGAGCAGGCGGTCATCTCCCCGAGCTGGTCCATCCATTCGGGAAGCGGTTCCAGAAACTATACCTTCATCTGGGGAATGGTTGGGGAGAACCAGGACTTCGATGATATGGACGGGGTTGCGAACCGGGATCTGATGTAGAGAAAAGGTTAGATTCAGGCTTAGATTGTAAGAAAGAAGGATAAAGGAAATGGGGATTTTAGACAGTTTTTCATTGGAAGGTAAGGTGGCTCTCGTAACAGGAGGAGCTTACGGCATTGGATTTGCCATCGCCGAAGCTTATGCCGGGGCAGGGGCGAAGATCGCTTTTAACTGCCGGGGGCAGGAGCACCTGGACAAGGCGCTTGCGGATTATGAGGCAAAAGGGATCCAGGCCAAAGGATATCTCTGCGACGTGACAGACGAGGATCAGGTGCGGGAGATGGTGAAGAGCATCAAAAAGGAACTGGGTGTGATCGATATCCTGGTAAACAATGCCGGCATCATCAAGCGGATTCCCATGACGGAGATGAGCGCGGCGGAATTTCGCCAGGTGGTAGATATTGACCTGAATGCGCCCTTCATCATGTCCAAGGCCGTTCTGCCGGACATGATCGAAAAGGGACACGGAAAGATCATCAATATCTGTTCCATGATGAGCGAGCTTGGCCGCGAAACAGTATCTGCTTATGCGGCGGCAAAGGGCGGATTGAAGATGCTGACGAAGAATATCTGTTCGGAATACGGGGAATACAACATTCAGTGCAACGGCATCGGCCCCGGATATATCGCTACGCCGCAGACGGCTCCGCTGCGGGAGACACAGGCTGACGGCAGCCGGCATCCCTTCGACCAGTTTATCATTTCCAAGACGCCTGCCGCACGGTGGGGCAATCCGGAAGATCTGATGGGGCCGGCGGTATTTCTGGCTTCGGATGCGTCGGACTTTGTCAACGGACAGATTTTGTATGTAGACGGCGGGATCCTGGCCTATATCGGTAAGCAGCCGTAAGGAGCTGCAGAAAATACCGGAGACAGACTGCGCGGGAAAGGCATACGACGGTATGAATCGTACCGGGGCGTATGCCTTTTTAAAAATCATAGAATAAACAGAACTTTCCGTATCCGGCAGCATTCTGTGCTGGAAATCCAACAGCAGAGCTGCCTTGTTACTGCTCATACATGGCGTATTTCTTTGGGGAGATTCCCACAGCCTTTGTAAAGGCCTTTAAAAAATTGCTGTAATCCTGGAAGCCGCACATCCCGCAGGTTTCCGTGACGGAATAGCCTTCCGCAAGCAGTGCCTTTGCACGGGAGATCCGCTTGGCAGTGATATACCGGTTGATGGTGGTTCCGGTTTCATCTTTAAAGATCCGGCACAGGTAAGAGCTGCTCAGATAAAAATGGGCTGCCAGCTTCCCGATCGTCAGTTCTTCCGTCAGGTTTTGGTTTACATAAGACAAGATGGCATCAATCTGTTCAGAATGGGCTGCCGAGGCTCTCTGATCCGTGCGTGGCTCCTGCGTCCGGTCCTCCTCGCAGCGCAGCAGAAAGATCCGGTTCAGATAGACCATGAGTTCCAGAAACGCGGTCTGCTCCAGGAGATCCTGTCCAAAATCTTTCTCTTCGGAGAGCTTGTGAATATAATATAAAAACCGCTTTTTTTCTTCCTGGGACAGGCTCAGTCTGTGGCCGAAGGAGGTATCTCTTTGTGTGAAGCAGCAGTTCAGGTCAGTTTGATCCGTTGAAAACCTCCTCAGATAATCCGGATAAACGGACAGCACGATCCGCTCATGGGTCACACGGTCGATCTGCGAAAGATAATGGCTTTCATATTGATTGATGAAAAAAATGTCTCCCGGCTGGAAATCATAAAACCGGTTGTCGATCAAAAACTGCTTTCCGCCGGAAATGGAATAGTAGACCTCATAGCAGTCATGAATGTGGATACTCATGGTTTTTTCATCGTTATATAAATGGGCCGCGGCAAATGTCTTCGTGTCGAGACAGGACTGGATGGCGGCCCTGCAGGAATTATGGATGATCATGGATGCACCTCTTATCATACAGGTTATACTCATGGCCGGAACCATCCGGCGTTCAGTATATCTATATCATAAAATGAATCCGTGAAATACGCAAGAGGATAGTGTACTGTACCGTTCATACTTCGCAAAATGAACGGTACAGTACACTAAATCATGAAATATTTTGCTTTATCGGAGGGATAATGCTTTCAAGATGCCGGATAATGTGCTATACTGAATTTCAGCAGTATAAGGGAGGGTTCATTATGTGGAACAGAATAGACTTAAAGATGAGAGGAAAGCTTTCCTTTACGAGGAACTACTGGCCGGCTGTGGTTGCGGCGCTTGTCATGGCTATTTTTACAGGAGGTTCCTATTCAAGGTACGGTTCGAAGGCTTCGGATGCGTATGATTCCTTTCAGGATTATGGCAGCTATCATATGAGCGGCTCACAATCCATGGCGCTTGCAATGTTTGCACTCATGGCTGCCGCAGTGGTCGGGATCATCAGCCTTCTTTTTATCATCGTAAAGATTTTTGTAGGAAATCTTCTCCTGGTGGGAGGAAGCCGCTTTTTTATCGAGAACCAGACCGGAAATCCGGGTGTGGGCGTGGTCGGTTCGGCTTTTCAGGGCGGACAGTACATGAACATTGTCGTGACCATGTTTTTAAAAGGACTGTTTATCAGCCTGTGGTCTCTGCTCTTCGTTGTGCCGGGAATCATCAAGCACTATGAATATCTGATGATCCCCTATATCCTGGCGGAGAATCCGGGGATGAGCCGGCAGGAGGCATTTGCGATCAGCAAACGGATGATGATGGGGCAGAAGTGGAATGTATTTGTGCTGGACCTGTCCTTTATTGGATGGCGGCTGTTGGAAGGGATCACCTTTGGTATCGCAGGTGTGTTCTATGTAGAGCCTTATTACCAGGCTACCATGGCGGAGCTGTATGCGTTTAACCGGAATATGGCATATCAGCAGGGGTATATCCGATAAAGCCATGTTCCACGCTCCGAAAAAGGAAAGAGCTGCCGCAGGCAATGCGGACAGCTCAGAGAAAAGGGAAATCTATCAAAATTCAGTCAATCGTCTTAAGTAAAATAGAAATCATTAGGCGAAGTCCAATGGCCGCGCATGCCTGCTGCATCCGCAGCCATCGTCTTCTGTAAGTATGGATTTATCATATCAGGCATTTGTGAATCGAATGTGACAAGATATGGAAGAAATTATGAAAATTCTAAAATCAAAATAAAGATAGATTTTGCTTTGCATTTACGATATGCATGCAGTTCTTTTGGGCACTATTCCAGACCTCTTTTTGGGTCTCATACATTTCGAAAAGCCATGCAATGGCAGCATCCATCCCCTCATCCGACATGGGAAAGGAGGCGGAGGTCTTTTCCTCATCCGGAGTCTGTTCGAAGGACCATGGCTCCGGGTAGACAAAGACGGTAAAGGTCTCCCTGCTTTCATCCGAGCGGAAAAAATACCGCATTCCATGATGTCCTCCTGAGAAAGGCTCCTTTTTCAGTCCGCCCACGGGGATTAATTTTTTATCGATCATAGCGGCACATCCTGTTCTATTCTTTGCAGTTCAAGTATGGTTTCAGTTTTTCAAAATCTGTCGTCACCACAAGCTCCTCCGGAAAATGACAGTAGTCCAGGAGTTCTGCGGCATATGAGAAATTGCCGGCATCCACATCCGCATGAGCGTCGCTCCCCGTGGTGACGGGAACCTCGTACTGGCGGCACAGATCCAGCATGGTGAGGAGATTTTCCCGGGCACCCTCCCGAAAGCTCTGGGGATGCAGGGAGGAATTGTTGACCTCCAAAAGCGTATGGGTTTCCCTGGCTGTCCTTACAAGCAGTTCATAATCAATCGGAAACCTGCTGTCGTCCGGATGGCCGATGATCTGGATGTATTCCTTCTTCATGGCCTCCACGTAGGCGCTCATGACCTCCTGCTCTGTATGCTCAAGCCCGAAGCAGGGAACGTGGATGCTGGCGATTACGATATCCAGATTTTTGATCGTACTTTCCGGCAGGTCTACCCGGCCTTTCGGATCCATGATATTGAGCTCCGCGCCGAAGAGCATCCGGACCCCGCTCATCTTGCGGGGAATGACGCGCAGGTTTTGAAAATAAAACAGGCCGCAGGTTCCCGGCATTTCCGGTGCGTGCTCAGTCAGGGCGAGAACCTGCATTCCCCGATCGGCCGCCGCTGCCGCCATCTCGCGGATGGTGCTGTAGGCATGGCCGCTGGCCAGGGTATGAGCATGTGTATCTGCAATAATGTTCATGATCATATCATTCCTTTCATTTCTATAAACATAGTCAATCCTCTATCAGTTTACCACATTTTTCCGTGAATACAATTTATTTTTGTCCAAATAATAAAAACGAGGTGAAGAATGATGTTAAATCCGAAAGAAAATGAAAAAATTATTGATGATTATGATTATCTGTCAAATGCGGCTTCCGCCAGGGATTGTACGGGGCTGATCCCGTTTCTCCCCACATCGGAGGAAGAACTGGAATCCTACAATGATGTGTATCAATTCGAACCGCCTGTGATTTCCGCGAAAAATTCCAAAACAGACGAAAAGACGAAATAGCGGAAACAGGAATCCTCTTGTCTTTTTCCCATAAATGAGAAACTCCTTATTTTGTCATTGTCCTTATCGGAATAAGATGTTATAATGGTTCTAGCCAAAATCAATGCGGACGTTTTTACCCTTTGAATTGGCGAATACGAAAGAGAGGAAATGCACATCATGAAATGTCCGATATGTGGAAAAGATGTTGAGTTACAGAAGAAGCAGGTTGGTGCCGATGAGCAGGGCGCACCGGTCTTTCATCAATATGCAGTATGCCGTGATTGTAAGAAGCAGTGGGATCTTGACAAGCAGCGCGCCAGGAAAGCTGTTCCGGATACGGCGGCGAATACTGGAAAGGCCGAGACTCCTCCGGTACAGCCTGAGAAGGATCCGGGCGAACACAAAGGGACAGCTCCTGATGCGTCCCATAAAACAGGGGCAGTGAAGAAAGCACCTGCCGGCAGTGCAGCGCCGGAGAAGAAGGAACCGAAGAAACCGGCTGCGGCGCATCCGTCTCCGGAAGGGCCGTCCTCCCGCAAAGCAGCAGGAGCGGCTCCTGCAGAAGGAAAGGTTTCCCGCAAGCCTGCGCCGGGCAGCAATCCGGCGGGAGGAGAGACACCGAGTGCGGTATCCGGGAAGGCTCCTGCGGAGGGAGAGACTTCCCGCAAAGCAGCGCCGGCGAAGGCTGCCGGCGAAGGAAAAGCTCCCCGCAAGCCGGCTTCCCAGGAGGCTTCCTCTGAGAGAAAAGTACCCCGCAGGTCAGCGAATGATGCGGCACCGGCAGAGGAAAGGGCTCCCCGTAAGTCAGCGGACGGAGCGGCACCGGCAGAGGCAAGAGCAGCCCGCAGGGCGCAGGCAGGTGGAACGTCTCCTGAGAAAAGGACCCGGAAGCCGGATGGCCATAAGCCCTCCGGGGAGAAAGCAGGAACTCCAAGGCCGGCATCCGCAAAACGGCCGCCCGCCGGGGCCTCCGCGGAACAGATGTCGGAGAAGCATCCATCCGGAAAGCCTCCAGTTAAGAAGCGGGCGGCGGGCGCTCCGGTGAATCCGGCGGCGGAACATCCGGCAGAGGGTGCCCCGAAGAGAAAGGCTGTCCGTAAGAGCATGGCCGAATCCGGGGAACAGCGTTACGGAAACATCCCCCCGGAAAAGGTTCGGACCAAAAAGGAGCATGCAGTCAGAAAAGGATACGAGGACATGCTTTCTACGGATCCGAACTATAAGCCGGTGAAGAAGAAAAGACCGCTTCCGGAAGAGGAAGTGCAGCCGGTGAAAAAGGAACGGCCCGTTCCGGCTAAAAAACGCCCGGATCCGAAGGCAAGCCTGGAAGACGAGTACGAAGAGGATGACGAGGCGGACTACGATGATACAGAATATGTTACAGCAAGATTCCGTGTTCCGCGGATCTTATTCGGGATCATTTCCGTCCTGGCAGCCGGATTCTTTGCATACGGCGGATTTTTTGCGGGATTGGAAAATATAGCGTCCGGAAGTACGGTTTCCACGGGAACCACATTCCTGATCTTTGCGATCTGTATGCTTGTTTCCGGATTGATGCTGCTGATCATGCAGAACCGCAACACGATCCTGGCCTTTATCCTGCCTATGATCTTTTATTTTGGAGCAGCCGTATTTACATTCCTCAAGCGCGGGGACGACAAGATGTTCCTGTTTTGTGCCATCGGAGGGGCGGTGTTCGGCCTGATCTTCCTTGTACTGGGAATTGTGTCGAGAAATTCGGACGGCTATGATGATTCAGATGATTATGACGATCCGTTTGACGATGAGTATGAATAAAGGAATTTCTTTCCGCTTCCAAAAGATCTGAATATGTTTTTTACTGCGGCTCATTCCTGAAACAGGTGTGAGCCGTTTGAAAAAACAATATTTCTTTATAAAAGGAAAGAGCCACATTGCTGTGACTCAAAGGGGGAAAAAGTTTATGAAAAAGTGTTCTTATCTTCGAACAATTATATTATATCTTTGAGTTGTGGAAAAAATGTGATACATTTTTGAACGGAT
>CATLCV010000220.1 GCA_949893755.1 uncultured Lachnospiraceae bacterium
AACTCCACTGCAAATGAAGTGGCAAAGGCGCGCGCTATGATCGATGAACTGGACAAAAAGCCGGCTGCGTCAAAAAAGGGAGCGGCAGGAAAGAATCAAAAAAAGAAAAAAGCAGCGCCGAAAAAGAATAAGAAATAAGAGAACACACAAGATAAGGAGGAGGTAAACTCTATCGATATTAAGGAGATGATATCTGAATGAAGATTGATATGCATTGTCATGTCAGGGAAGGATCCCTGGACAGCAAGGTGGGAGTGGACGAGTACATCATGCTGCTCAAGGCACAGGGATTCCAGGGGATGGTGATCACCGATCACAACACCTACAAGGGCTACCGGTACTGGAAGAACCATATCAAGGGAAAACGGCATAAGGATTTTGTTGTATTGAAGGGGATCGAGTACGATACCCGTGACGCGGGCCATATTCTGGTCATCATGCCGGAAGGAGTAAAGATGCGGCTGCTGGAGCTGCGCGGGATGCGGGTCTCCGTCCTGATCGACTTTGTGCACCGCAACGGCGGCGTACTCGGGCCTGCCCATCCATGCGGGGAGAAGTACTTAAGCTTTGCCAACACCAAGCGCTACCGTATATCTCCGGAGCTGATGAAGCGGTTTGACTTTGTAGAGACCTTCAACTGCTGTGAGTCCGAGGAGTCCAACGCGAATGCGCTGAAGCTGGCGAAAAAATATGACAAGGTCAAGGTAGGGGGAAGCGACTCACACAAGCCGGACTGCGTGGGCAGGGCCTATACCATTCTGCCGGAGCCGGTGACCTGTGAGACCGAACTGATCTCCATGATCCATAAGAAGACGGCCTTTGAGACCGGGGGAAACTATTACCACAGGACAACAAAAGAAAAGATGGGGAAGGTGAAGCTGATCCTGACCTATTCCTTCTGGTTCTATAACAAGGGCGGGGAGCTTTTGCGCCGCCACGGACGCAATACGAAGATGGAGCAGGAGAATCCCATCGATCCCATCGACCCCATCGAATTATACTACATCGGGAAGCAGGGGTAAATACAGAAAGCCTGTCACTGGCAGCCTTTCTGCATACGATGGTATGTATACTGAGCGCCGGATCAATCTGCCGTTCAGTATAATTATGATGCACACAGCAGATTTTATCTGCCGTGAGTAATGATATTTTAAGGAGGATTTGAAACAGACTATGAGCGTACAGGAAACATTGCAGACACATCTGGGAAAGGGAATTGCAGAAGCATCCAATAAAGAAATCTTCGGCGCGCTCCTGCAGACGGTACAGGAGCTTGCAAAAGAAAAGGAAGCAGTCCAGGAAAAGAAAAAGATCTACTATATTTCCGCGGAATTTCTGATCGGAAAGCTTCTGTCAAACAACATGATCAATCTGGGGATCTATGAGGAAGTGCGGGATGTCCTTGCCAAAAACGGAAAGGACCTCTGCGAGATCGAAGAACTGGAGCCGGAGCCGTCCCTTGGAAACGGCGGACTGGGCCGTCTTGCGGCGTGCTTTCTGGATTCCATCGCCACGCTGGGAATGTGCGGCGACGGGATCGGGCTGAATTATCACCTGGGGCTGTTCAAGCAGGAATTTGAAGACCGGCTGCAGAAGGAAACTCCGAATCCGTGGATCGAAGACAGGAGCTGGCTTGTGAAAACCGATGTCTCTTATCCGGTTTCCTTCCGGGGACTGACGCTTCAGTCCAGAATGTACGATATCGAAGTGACAGGTTATGAAAACAGGACCAACAAGCTCCATCTCTTTGACGTGGACAGCGTGGAGGAATCCATCGTATCGGACGGGATCAGCTTTGACAAAGAGGACATTGCGCGGAATCTGACGCTGTTTTTGTATCCGGATGACAGCGATGACAACGGACGGCTGCTGCGGATCTATCAACAGTACTTCATGGTCAGCAACGGAGCGCAGCTGATCCTGGATGAATGTATTGCCCGGGGGAGCAATCTCTATGACCTGCCGGACTACGCGGTGATCCAGATCAATGATACCCATCCCACCATGGTGATTCCGGAGCTGATCCGGCTTCTCACTGCCCGGGGACTGGATATGGACGAAGCCATCGACGTGGTTTCCCGGACCTGCGCTTATACCAACCATACGATCCTGGCGGAGGCGCTGGAAAAATGGCCCATGGCTTATCTGAAAAAGGTCGTTCCCCAGCTGGTGCCGATCATTGAGATCCTGGATGACAAGGTGAGGAGAAAATATACCGTCATCAGCAAACATTCGGTGAGCCGGAAGTTTTCGGAGGAAACCTCAGAAAAAGTCAATGAATATTCGGACGAAAGCGTTGCCATCATCGACCATGCGGATGTGGTACATATGGCACATATCGATATCCATTACGGATTCAGCGTGAACGGCGTAGCGGCCCTTCATACCGAGATCCTGAAGGACAATGAGCTGCACAACTTCTATAGGATCTATCCGGAGAAGTTCAACAACAAGACCAACGGCATCACATTCCGGCGCTGGCTTCTCTACTGCAATCCTCTTTTGACCAGGCTTTTGGACGAGCAGATCGGGACCGGGTACAAGAAGGACGCGAAGGAGCTGGAAAAGCTTCTCGAATTTGAACAGGATGAAAAGGTGCTTTCACGCCTTCTGGAGATTAAAAATGAAAATAAAAAGGTGCTCTGTGAGTATCTGAAACAAACCCAGGGGGTAGAGCTGGATCCCAACTCGATCTTTGATATCCAGATCAAGCGCCTCCATGAGTACAAGCGGCAGCAGATGAACGCCCTCTATGTGATCCACAAGTATCTGGAGATCAAGGCAGGGAAGAAGCCCACCACTCCGATCACCGTGATCTTCGGGGCAAAGGCAGCTCCGGCTTATGTGATCGCGAAGGATATCATTCACCTGATTCTCTGTCTGCAGGAGATCGTGAACCAGGATCCGGAGGTCAGCCCATGGCTGAAGGTCGTTATGGTGGAGAACTACAACGTGACAAAGGCGGAAAAGCTGATCCCGGCATGCGACATTTCCGAGCAGATCTCCCTGGCATCCAAGGAAGCCAGCGGCACCGGCAATATGAAGTTCATGCTCAACGGCGCGGTCACCCTGGGAACCGAGGACGGCGCAAATGTGGAGATCCACGAGCTGGTGGGAGACGACAATATTTTCGTGTTCGGCGCGGAGAGCGATGTGGTCATCAAGCACTATGAGCATGCGGACTATGTATCCAGAAGCTATTACGAGAAGGATCCGGACATCAGGGCGGCGATCGACTTTATGACCTGTGAGAAGATGCTGGAGATCGGACAGGAGGAGAACCTGACAAGGCTGAAAAATGAGCTTCTAAATAAAGACTGGTTCATGACGCTGCTTGACTTCAAGGCCTATACGAAGAAAAAGGAAGAGGCGTTAAAGGCTTATGAGGACCGGACGGCATGGGCGAAGAAGATGCTGGTGAATATCGCGAAGGCAGGATTTTTCTCGTCTGACCGGACCATCGAAGAGTATAACCGGGATATCTGGAAATTAAAGACAGATAAAGACCGGGCCTGCGAAGCAGATGCTGATGGCAATGCATCCGGGGGATGCGGAATTGAGGCAGATTGCAGTGCATCCGGAGAATCCGGGACCGACAGCAGCGTTTCCGGAGCAGGCGGAGCGGCAGACTGTGAAAATGCAGGAAGAAACGGCGGCTCCGCAGAGAGACATGCAGCTTCTGAAAATACGGACAAGACAGAGGAATAGGAGGAGAACCTGTATGAGAGAAAGTGGAATTTTGCTTCCGATTTTTGCATTGCCTTCTAAATATGGAATCGGCTGTTTTTCGAAGGAAGCGTATGAATTTGTAGACCAGCTGAAGGCGGCCGGACAGAGCAAGTGGCAGATCCTGCCCCTGGGGCCTACGGGCTACGGAGATTCTCCTTATCAGTCCTTTTCGACATTTGCAGGGAATCCGTATTTTATCGACCTGAAAACACTCCGCAAGGAAGGGCTTCTGACAAAATCCGAGTGCAAGGCCCAGAATTTCGGGAAGCAGAAGGACCGGATCGACTATGAAGCGCTGTATTTCGGACGGTTCAAGGTGCTTCGGAAGGCGTTTCAGCGATTCAAAAAGAATGACGAATATAAGGAATTTTTGGAAAAAAATGAAGACTGGCTGACGGAGTACTGTCTGTATATGGCGATCAAGGACCGGCAGGGCGGCAAGAGCTGGATCGAGTGGCCAAAGGAATACCGGGACCGGGATCCGAAAGCGCTGGAAGAGGCGAAGAAGGAACTGAAAGAGGAGATGGACTTTTACCGGTTCCAGCAGTTCGAATTTGACCGCCAATGGAGGAAGTTGCATGCCTATGCCAACAAACAGGGCGTGCAGATCATCGGGGATATTCCGATCTATGTGGCGTTTGACAGTGCGGATACCTGGGCAAATCCGGAATTGTTCCAGTTTGACGGGGAAAACCTGCCTGTCGCAGTTGCGGGCTGCCCGCCGGATGCGTTTTCGGCTACGGGACAGCTCTGGGGGAATCCTCTGTATGACTGGGAATACCACAAGAAAACGGACTATGAATGGTGGGCGAAGCGGATCGCTTACAGCTTCAAGCTGTACGACAAGGTGCGGATCGACCATTTCCGCGGATTTGATGAATATTATACCATTCCCTACGGGGACGAGACGGCGGTCAACGGATGCTGGAAGCCGGGGCCGGGAATCGCGTTTTTCAGGGCCATTGAGAAGAAGCTGGGCAAGCTGGATATCATTGCCGAGGATCTGGGCTATCTGACGGACACGGTGCTCCAGCTTTTGAAGGACACCGGGTTCCCGGGGATGAAGGTGATCCAGTTTGCGTTTGATTCCCGGGAGGCAGCCAATTACCTGCCCCATACCTATATCCCGAACTGTGTGGTCTATACCGGGACTCACGACAATGACACCACCCGGGGATGGTTCCACAACGTAGACAAGGGATGCCGGGATTTTGCCCGGGAATACCTGCGCAAGCCGGCGCTGGATGAAGACACCCTGGCCTGGGATTTCATCGCCATGGCCATGGGAAGCGTCGCGGATCTGTGCATCATCCCGATCCAGGATTTCCTCTGCCTGGATGAGAAGGCAAGGATCAATATTCCGTCCACCCTGGGCAATAACTGGGTGTGGAGGCTGAAAAAGGGTCAGATCACGGAGGAACTGACAAAGGAAATCCGCAGGATGACGAAGCTGTACGGGCGTACGCCGGGAGAGGAATGACCAGGGTCGGATAGAGACGGCTCCAGACCGGATTGGTTACAGTCCGCTGGCTTGCCAGTGAACTGTAATCTGAGAAAAAACTGCCATACTTACGGGAAAGCGTTGGTATGGCAGTTTTTTATACCATCGTATGCAGAAAGGCTGCCGGTGGCAGGTTTTCTGTATTCAAATAGAGAATAGGAATGAGGAGTGTATTACAATGAGTGAACCATTGGCAAAACACCAGATATTTGAATATAAGAATAATGACTCTATTCTGATTACGAATATCCGTGCCAACAGATATACCAGACGCAGTCTTTTGAGTCATTGGCATGATGAAATGGAAATAACCTATATAATAAACTGTGACAATAAGCACTATATTGACGGACAGTGTATTCAGGCAGAACCGGGCCGCCTGATTGTTACAAATCCGGAGAGCATCCATAACATTGTTGAAGGACAGGAGCTTCCGGATAATACACATATTGCGGTAATGCTGCTGTTATCAAAGAATTTTTTAGAAAAGGAATTACCGGATTTCAAGACAATTTATTTTACAAACAGCAAGGAGAAATGCAGAATAGAGATAAAAAGAATTATGTTAGAGTTATCCGAATATGCAGATAGAGAAATAAAAGGATTTACATATTTTTATGTAAAAGGTCTCATTTTACAGCTGCTTTATTTCATGAGTGAGGAAGGTATCACATCAAGAGAATGCCTGTTTGACGTCAACTATCTAAAAGATATTGAACGGCTGAAGGGCGTATTTAACTATGTTGAAACACACTATATGACAACAATCCATCAGGCAGAGGTTGCGGAAAAGTTTTATTTTACGAAAGAGTATTTCGCCAGATATTTTAAAAAGTGTACGGGCATGACTTTTATGAAATATGTAACAAATTACCGGGTACAGAAGGCACAGAAGGATTTGTTGGGAACAGGAAAAAGTATACTGGAGATTGCGCTTGATAATGGCTTTTCCGATGATCGCGGGCTGATCAATGCCTTTAAGGAAATATATCATACAACACCATTTCAGTATAGAAAAATGGTGAAGTTTGTGCATGGGGGCGGAATTTGAGGAAATGCGGGATAATCAGGTGCAGTTTTCTCAGCTCTACGAGGATAATTTGATGTAGTTTTTTGTTAATTATAGGAAGTCAGGATAATTTGACGTAGTTTTTCGTCAATTTCAGCAGGGAAATCTTTCTCTGCTTTTTTTATACTTAAATACATCAAAAACAAGGAGGAATGTAAGAGATGAGTATCAAATATCCAGAACTTTTTAAACCAATGAAGATTGGAAACCTAACAATCAAAAACAGAATTTTTATGGCTGCAATGCTGCCGGTAGGGTGGCTGGATGAAGATCATTGTCTGACAGATGAGACGATCAGCTATTACGTGGAACGGGCAAAGGGTGGAACGGGAGCAATCTTCACATGCGGCAATGTGCCGAACTCTCATTTGGAGAAAAGCACTCTGACGATCACGCCGTTTGACAAGTCAGAAAAGTTTATCCATCAGATGAAGAAACTGTCTGACCGCCTGCATCCCTATGATTGTAAATTATTTGGACAGCTATGGTTCGGGTCAGGGCGTGTAATGATTCCGGATTTAATTATGGAAGGTGAATGCATTGCACCTTCAGAGGGACCAAACAGATGGGATCCAAGTATCACTTGTAGGGAAATGACCAGAGAAGAGATTCAGGGATTGATTGATGCCACAATTGAAGATGCTGTGCAGTGTAAGATGGCGGGCTGTGACGGTGTAGATGTAAACGGTGCATATGGCGGTTATCTGGGAGATCAGTTCACGACTTCTGTATTCAATAAGAGAACGGATGAATTTGGCGGCAGTATGGACGGACAGCTTCGTGTACTTACGGAAATTGTCAAGGGAATCAAGGAAAAATGTGGAAAGAATTTCCCTGTAACATGCCGGCTGGGAACGAAGCATTACATGAAGGCGGAAAGACAGGCAGCGGTACCGGGAGAAGAATTTGAAGAATATGGACGTGACATAGCCGAAAGTATTGCGATGGCGAAGAAACTGGAAGAGGCTGGCTATGATGCTTTCTATATGGGTAACGGAAGTTATGATTCTTTCTATTGGCTCTATCCGCCGATGTATCAGAAAGAAGGGCTTTGGCTGGATGATATTGCACCGCTTACAAAGGAAGTACATATTCCGGTAATTGCTCCAGGTAAAATCCTGCAGCCAGAAATGGCAAATGACGCGATCCGGGACGGGAAGATCAATGCGGTTGCAATGGGCAGGGGATTACTTGCAGATCCGTACTGGGTGAATAAGGCAAGGCAAGGAAAACCGGAGGAAATCCGCCCATGTATTGGATGTAATGCGGGTTGTATCGGTAGAATATTCCAGGCGCTTCCCATGGCATGTGCGGTAAATGCAGAACTCTTTAATGAAAGACATGCACAGCTGATACCTGCCGCCACACCGAAAAAGATTGCGGTAATCGGAGCTGGGGTTGCCGGTATGGAATGTGCGAGAATCGCTGCGCAGAGAGGGCACAAGGTTACCATTTATGATAAGGCAGAAAGATTAGGCGGTGTTACGGTGGCGGCCAGCATTCCGGATTTCAAGGATGCAGACAGAAGGCTTCTGAAATGGTTTGAAAATGAATTGAATAAGGCGGGAGTAACGATTGTCCTAAACCATGAAGTAACCCTGGATGAAGCAGAAAAAATGGACGTGGATGAATTTGTTGTGGCAACAGGGACAACGCCAAAGGTTCCGCCGATTCCGGGAATCCATAATGATAATGTAGTTACTGCCATTGATACATTATATGGCAAGGAAACGATTGGACAGCATGTCGCTGTGATCGGCGGGGGTCAGGTAGGCTGCGAACTGGCAGTATGGCTTCGGAAACAGGGAAAAGAGGTAAGCCTGATAGAAGCCCTTCCTGAATTACTGTGCGGCGGAAAAGAAGCAATTGCGGCAACAAATAAATTTATGCTGGAAGATCTTCTTGCTTTCCATAAAGTAGAGGTAATGTGCAATACAAAGGTGCAGGAAATGACGCAGGATGCAGTCACAGTAGAAACGGCAGACGGAAATAAAAAGAAGATAAAAGCAGACACAATTGTTTTGGCCATTGGATATAATTCTAACGATGACTTGTACCGCAAAATCAGCGAAAATGTGCCGAAGCAGGTTTGGTGCCTTGGCGATGCTGTGAACCCGGCGAATATCATGTTTGCAATTAAAGATGGAAATGCAATTGGAAAGTTGATTTAAAATGGTTACAAGTATCAGGAGGAGAGCTATGGAGAATAAAAGCAAAAAGTTAGCAATGAAAGAAAAACTTGCATATGGCCTTGGAGACTGCAGTGCAAATGTTGTTACAGCCTTAGTTGGTACATATTTGACCGCGTATTATACCGATACGGTAGGAATTGCGGCAGCTGCGGTAGGAACCATGATGCTGCTGGCACGTATTTTCGATGGAGTAACAGATATTGTTATGGGAGTGATCGTAGACAAAACATCTACGAGGTGGGGAAAAGCCAGACCATGGCTCTTATGGACAGCGCCGTTTATGGCAATCGCGTTGGTTCTGCTATTCCATGTTCCAAGTGGAATGAGTGACGGCGGAAAACTGATTTATGCGTATTTAACCTATATTTTCCAGAACTGTATTGTATATACGGCCAATAACCTGCCATATAACGCACTGTTATCAAGAATGACATTGGATGTGCAGGATCGGGCTTCTACAGCGTCAACGCGTTTTGTTATGACACAGATCACTAATCTGATCGTAACATCTTTGACAGCTACTTTAATGGGAACCGTAGGATGGCATTGGCTTTCTATCATTTACGGTATCGTAACCTGTATCTTGCTGATCATTAGTTTTTTGGGAACAAAAGAGCATATCGGTGAAGATACAGAAAGCGGTGAGGTCAAGTTAGAAAAGGTTCCGGTAAAAGAAGCATTAGCAGCATTGGTAAAGAATAAATATTTCTTTATGCAGACGGCGCTGTTCTGCGTCCTGTATATGGGAGCGGTTGGCTCTGGAGCGCTGCAGTTCTATTTTTGTGATAATATTCTGGGCAATGTTCAGATCATTACTCTGGTGTC
>CATLCV010000221.1 GCA_949893755.1 uncultured Lachnospiraceae bacterium
GGGATCATCCACACCTCCTGTTCTTCCATTGACGACAACTTCCGGGACTGCAGCTATATCTTCCTGTGCGCCCCGGTTTCCTGCAACACGGCTTATTTGAGCCAGGTCAAAAATGTCCTCAGCCCGGACTGCATCCTGACGGATGTAGGAAGCGTCAAGACCTCCATCCATGAGAAGGTCATTTCCCTGGGGCTGGAAGAGCATTTCATCGGCGGACATCCCATGGCCGGGTCGGAAAAAAGCGGATTTGTCAATGCAAAGCCGCATCTGATCGAAAATGCCTACTATATCCTGACGCCCTCCGCAAAGGTTTCCGAAGCGCAGGTGCAGTCTTACCGCGCCTTCGTGGAATCTCTGAAAGCGCTGCCCATCATTCTGGACTATCGGCAGCACGATTATGTGACCGGCGCCATCAGCCATCTGCCCCATATTCTGGCGGCAAGCCTGGTCAATTTTGTTAAGGAGCATGATACCCGGGAAGAACTGATGAAGATGCTGGCAGCAGGCGGTTTCAAGGATATAACCCGCATTGCTTCCTCTTCTCCTGTCATGTGGCAGCAGATCTGCCTCAAAAACAGGGAAAATATTTCCCAAATATTGGGGGAATTCATCCAAACTCTGACAGACGCGAAGCAGGCGGTGGATCTGGGAGCGGAACAGACCCTCTATTCCATCTTCGAGTCCTCCCGAGATTACCGCAATTCCATGCCCGAAGGCTCTTCCGGGCCCATCAAGAAGCAGTTTGCCGTATACTGCGACATCATCGATGAGGCCGGAGGGATTGCCACCATCGCTACCATCCTGGCCAGCAATCTGGTCAACATCAAGAATATCGGCATCATCCATAACCGGGAATTTGAAGAAGGGGTGCTGCGGATTGAATTTTACGATGAAAACGCCTCGGCCAAGGCTACGGAATTGCTGAAAAAGCACCGGTATATCGTATATGAAGTATAGAGACCAACAGGAAAGGATCGATACATTATGGAATTAACAAACATCACTGGTTTAAAAGGAGAAGTCACCGTACCCGGGGACAAATCCATCTCCCACCGCAGCATCATGTTCGGCTCCATCGCGAAGGGCACCACCGAGGTACACAATGTGCTCCAGGGGGCAGACTGCCTGTCCACCATGGACTGCTTCCGCAGACTGGGAATTGAGATGGAAAAAAAAGGGGATTCCGTCCTGATACACGGAAAAGGGCTTCACGGCTTAACCGCGCCGGACAATCTTCTGGATGTGGGAAACAGCGGCACCACCACAAGGCTGATCTCCGGGATCCTGGCCGGGCAGCCCTTTGACTCCAAGCTGTCCGGGGATGAATCCTTAAATTCCCGTCCCATGAAGCGGATCATCGAGCCTCTGCGGCAGATGGGAGCAAACATTTCCAGCATCCTGAGAAATGACTGCGCGCCGCTGTACATTACTCCGGCCCGGCTTCACGGGATCCGCTACGATTCCCCGGTGGCCTCCGCCCAGGTCAAATCCTGCATCCTGCTTGCCGGGCTTTATGCGGACGGAGAGACTTCCGTGACCGAACCCAGCCTGTCCCGGAACCATACGGAGCTGATGCTGCGGGAATTCGGCGCCGACCTGCGCTCGGTCCACGCTCTGGACGGCACCCCGAAAGCCACCGCCGTGATCCGGCCCTGTGAAGAGCTGTACGGGCAGAAGATCACCGTGCCCGGAGATATCTCTTCGGCAGCCTATTTTATTGCCGCCGGACTGCTGGTCCCGGATTCCGAGATCCTGATCAAAAATGTCGGTATCAATCCCACCCGTGCCGGAATCCTGACGGTCTGCGAGGATATGGGGGGCGACATCACGCTTCTGAATCAGCGGAAGGAAGGCGGCGAACCGGTTGCCGATATCCTGGTGCGCACAAGCCGTCTCCACGGGATTACGATCAAGGGAGAGATCATTCCCGCCCTGATCGATGAGATCCCGGTCATTGCGGTCATGGCAGCGCTGGCAGAGGGAACCACCTTTATCCGGGATGCGGCAGAGCTGAAGGTCAAAGAGTCCGACCGCATCGAAACCGTCACCGACAACCTGAAAGCCATGGGCTGTGATGCCATCCCCACCGCCGACGGCATGGTGATCCGCGGCGGCAATTCCCTGCATGGGGCGACCATCCACACACTTCTGGACCACCGGATCGCCATGGCATTCAGTATTGCGGCTCTGGTAGCCGAGGGGCATACCAAAATCCTGGACAGCCATTGTGTAGATGTGTCCTTCCCTACGTTTTACGATACCTTTGAAAATCTGCTGTAAAAGGTCTGAACAGCAGATTCTTCCATTCATAAAAGCAGTGGTTTTAAGCAGGAATGATACGTCCAAATATAGAAAGCAGGAGGTTTTCGGAAAATGACTGTTAGCCAGCAATATGTTGCTGTGATTCACCAGTTCTCACAACAATGTATTGCGGACAAACAGCATTTTCCAACTGTCTCCTGCTTCAATATATCATATCAAAAGGCTTTCCGTTATGATCATCCGGCCTTTTCGCAAAATAGCGTTTTGCTGAGCGTCCCGATCAGCTATCCCTTAATCGCCTTTCAATATCCGACGCACTATACAGAACATTCGTAACAATCACTTTATCTTCTTGTATCACATAAAAAACAGAATAATTATCTACCAACAATCGTCTTATTTCTCTTCTTCTCTCCTGTACGGATTCCATAATATGGATACGTTCTGCTAATGTATCCAATGTCAAAATTGCATCTGCAATCCGATTGTATTGATCCATTGCATTTTCCGGAGCCTGCAGAGCATAGGCAATATGATTGTAAATCTGCTCCATATCTGCCAATGCCTCATTTGTAATCTCAACCGTATACTGTTTCATCTCAATGATTCTCCCTGAATTTTGCAAATGCCTCTGCTGCATTCTGTACTCTGCCTGCAGCTATATCATCGTACCCTTTTTCTAATTTCTGCCGGATTTCCTCGTTTGTCATTGCATCCGCATGAATGGAAAGCGGGGCTTTAGGCAAAGAAACCGAAAATGGAATTCCGCCTGTAAGTGAAATTTGATTCAAATATATATCAATCGCTGTAGACATCGGAACTCCTAACTTTGACAGCACTTCCTCTGCCCGCTCCTTTACCGTCGGATTCACTCTCAAATTTAACGTTGCTGTTTTTTCCATCATAACACCTCCTAGTTTTTCTAATTGTAACGCTTTTGTCGTTACAATGCAAGCACTATTATTAGATTACATGCACTTCAATATTCGATCGCAATCCGCTTTTAAGTAACTCCGCCGGGCCAGCCAAGAGGCGATTGGCCCGGCGTGATCTTTCACATCACCGTATCATCCCGAAGGGCATCTGCCAGGCTGCTCCCCATGAGCTTCCTTGCACCAAGATAATATGCCAGAGCGACAGAGCCAAAGATCAGCAGCAGAAACGCAAATATCGGCACCAGCGGCGCTTCCCGGATGAATGTCATCGGATCAAGATAGCTGATCTTCAGAAAAAGGATTACCGCCGCTACAGTCACAGACAGCGCAGTCAGCACCGGCCGTCCGGCAATCGCAAGAGCCTCTGCGCAGAACACCTTTTTCATCCCCTCCGGGGTCATTCCCACAGAGAGCAGGCGCGCAAACTCCCGTTTCCTCTGCCGTACAAATCCAAACGTATTGGAAAATACGTTCCCGATTCCGATCAGCGCCAGCAGGATGCAGAAAACGCTGAGTATCATTGTCATTCCATGAATCATATTGTCATTATCCAACCTGGCCTGGATCCGGTTTTCGATCTCAATGTCATACCTGCCTCCCAAAAGCTTTGAGACCTCCTCTTCCACTTCATTCAGCTCTTTCAGCGTTACCTCGTTCCCTGCCAGGATTCGGATCCATACATGTTCCTCCTGTCCTCCGATCTTCCCTTTGATCTCTTTCCAGACCGAAACCGGAATCACATGCACCAGCTCATAAAAATCCAGTGTCCCATATTCCTCCCGCAGAACAGGGGCTTCCTGTGTATATGCGATCACCGGCAGCTCCGCTGTCCAATCCGCCCGGTTATTCACGATCCCCGCAGGTTCTGTTGCCCGACTCTCCCGGCTAACCGCCGTCTGTGCAGACTCGGCTGCTGCAGGCTCCTGAATACTCCCATTTTCCGAAGTAATCACTTTTGCCGGCTGCAGCACGGTCGTCTGCCCGTTTCCTGCCAGATAAGGGAAACTGCGCCGTTCCCGGAAATTGGGATCCCCGGCATCCCGTGTCTGATTCAGGATCACCGCGCCGTCCAGCCGGGGTTTGATCCCGATCTGCCTGCAGTATTCCGAAAATCCGTCGTCATCCAGGATCACCAACGGCGCATTCACCAGCCATCCCTCCGGAACGTGAGAAACATACTCTGCCGGCGCGTTTTCCATTCCTCCCGCCGCCCGCATTTCTTCGCTGAGCTCCGTTTCTGCCACGACCCGTTTGGCCGCTGCCTTCTGGTACACCACACTGCCGCGCACTCCGGAAAGCATTTGCAGGGCATCGGTCTCATCAAACGCGTCAATCTCTGTATCCTTTACCTCCGCCATGATATCCCAGGCATCCTGATACTTTTCAAAATAGGTCTCCCTCTGGCTGATCCTCATGATCGCAAAAAAGCACATCATAAAGGAAAAGGCCAGAAACGAAAGGGTCAGGGAAATGGACGCGGTCCGCATCGCCTTTTTCTGTGCTTTCAGCGCATTTCCCGCAAGCTCCCCCTCTATCCCGAAGAAACTGGACAAGAGCCGGGAATCGCGCTTCCTTTTCAACTGCAGCTCCCCGGTATTTCTGATGGCCTCCAAAGGAGTGAGCCTGCCCATTTTCCAGGCCGGGATCCAGGCGGATATCCACACGGTGATAACGGAAACCAGAATAGACAGGACCAATATCAGAGGATGATACTGAAACGGCAGTACCAGATGTCTTTCCACATCCGCCAGGATCACGTTGGTCCATTTCATGATCCCCATGCTGATCAGGATGCCCAGCAGATTTCCCGCCAGGATCGGCAATGTACAGAGCCAAAAAGCCTCCTGCAGAAGGCAGGTCCGGATCTGCCCCGGCGCTGCCCCAATACTGGAAAAAATACCAAACTGCCGGATCCTGGAATTCATGGTCACTGCGAAGGCATTGTGGATGACCATGACCAGAGAAAGGCATGTAAACAGGACCACCGCCAGAAAGAAAGGGAACACCCAGCGGAGGGCCGGGTCCTCTGGATCCCGGATCAGATACAGGTTTAAAAGCTCATAGTTGCAGGTCACATTTTTCTCCGAAAGCCCTGCCAGTTCCGCAATCCGGGGCATATCCTGAAAAATACTTCCTTTATCCTTAAAATAAAGATCTACCATCTCCTCCTGTCCCTCAGAAGGCCCTTCACTGAAAACTGCCCTCTCCACATTTCCGTAATTTTGGATGCGCTCCAGGGCCTCCCCGCTGATCTCTCCGGTGAGCCGACCTTCCCAGTCCCCTACATCTGCTTTCACACGCTCCACCTCATAGGCCCACAGATTATAAAACAGACTGCACAGCAGGGACAAAAGCAGCGCGGAAATAAAAGCCGCCGTCATCACGGAAATACCAGATGCCCTGTTATTTTTAAGATATCCTTTTGAATAGTCCTTCCACATCGTCTGTCACCTCCGCTTCTCATCCCGGATGATACGCCCGTCCTCTATGGTGACGATCCGGTCGGCTTCCAGAGCTGCCTTCTCATCATGGGTGATCAGTATCATGGTCTGTTCCAGATTCCGGTTGGACAATTTCAGCAGATCCAGGATCTCTCTGGAATTTTTCCGGTCCAGGTTGCCGGTGGGCTCGTCCGCCAGCAGCAGAGCCGGACGGTAGATCAGGGATCTGGCTATGGCCGCCCGCTGCTGCTGTCCGCCGGAGAGCTGGTTTGGCAGGGCCTCCAGCCTGTCGCTGATTCCCAGGGTCGTTACGATCCGGTCAAAAAGCTTCGGATCCGGCTTCCTTTTATCCAGCAGAAGCGGCATCAGGATATTTTTCCGGATGGTGAGCGTGGGGATCAGATTATAGAACTGATACACCAGCCCCACCTTTCTGCGGCGAAAGATCGCCGATTCGGTCCGGTTCAGGGTTGAAATATCCGTCCCCTCGATCAGGACCCGCCCCTGGGACGGCCGGTCCACACTGCCCAGGATGTGGAGCAGTGTAGATTTTCCGGAACCCGACGCCCCGATGACTGCCACAAATTCCCCTTTTTCCACGGACAGGTCAATCCCGTCCAGGGCAATCACCTGATGACTGCCGCTGCCATACACTTTTCTGATATCTTCACACTTCAAAATCTCCAAACTTCAACGCCTCCTTTATCTTTTCTGTCCACAACCTATTATAATTTGTCACCAATTTTCGTCAGAAAATTGATGACCTGCTTGCGCTTCAGCGCAATTCCTATTATACCAGAATAAAGTGACAGCTCAGTGACGGTCCTGCTCCGGAGATCAACTCAAAGTGCTTACACTACCTATAGAATCGGATTTCAAAGCATGCGCCGCCGTCCGCAGGATTTTCAGCCGTAACCGTCCCGTTCTGACTCTCAATGATCGCCTTTGCCAAAGCCAGCCCGATACCGATCCCGCCGTCCTTCGCATTTTTTCCCCGGTAAAACCGTTCAAAAATGTGCGGCAGATCTTCCTCCGAAAATCCCGTTCCGTTGTCTTGGATTCGGATCTGTGTGTAGAGGGGAGTCTGCTCACAGGAACAGCAGACGCTTCCTCCGGGCGGGGTGTGCTCCATGCAGTTTTTCATCAGGTTTATGACGGCTTCCATCGTCCATTCCAGATCCGCGCAGATCACGGTTTCTTCCATTTCGGGAATCCGGACAGAGACATCTGCCTTTAAAAATAATTCCCGGAGCTGATCGGCGGCAAGCATGAGGACCGTGAACACATCCGTCTTTGTCCGCTCCAAAGGCAGTACGCCGGCATCGATCCGGGATAAGAGCAGCAGAGCATCCGCCAGATGTGTCAGCCGGGAAAGTTGCAGGCGGATCTGTTCCAAATGCTTTGGGGAAGGATTTTGATGCATCATTTGTGCTGACAGAGAAAGTGATGTGATCGGGGTTTTGATCTGATGCGCGATGTGATCAAGATTTTCCGCGTAATGATTTTTGGCTTTCCATGCCGCGTCCCTTGTCTGGTGCAGCTCCGTTACCGTTTTATAAATCTCATCCTGCAGTTGGGAAAACTCATCTTCCGCAGCCGGAAAAAGGACACCTCCATCCCCTGTGCGGACCTGTTCCAGATAATCCGTCAGTGCATGGATCCTTTCCTTCTCCTTCCTGCGCCGAAGCGAATAGGGGAGCAAAAACACCAGTCCCCCGGCCAGAAAGCCTGCGGCCGCAAAACACGTTCCATATCTTTGGGCCGGCTGCAAAAAATCTGCCTGCCGGTAGCCATATGCCAGAATGATGTTTTCGTTTTCATCTGTCAGAGTATCCGGCCGCTCCTGATATTCCTTCAGCGCTGACAAAACCGCCCCTTCTGCATCCGGCTGGTTTTCCAGGATTCCCTGGCATATGCTGCCCAATGTACGGATCTGCATCCGGTTATAGTACCCGGTCAGAAGAAATGCGGTAAAAAAAGCCGCCGCCAGGCTCACCGATAATACGATCCCTGTCAGTATGAACAGATTCCCTGCCGGAAATGCAGAACGCACCTGTGAACAACTGCCCTGTTTTTTTCTTTTGTTCATTTCGAATCCTCCATCCGGTATCCCACGCTCCGGACCGTTTTCAGGCAAAGGGGCTGGTGCAGCTTTTCCCGCAGGCGCTTGATCGTCACGGTGAGCGTATTGTCGTTTACATAATTTCCGTTGATGTCCCAGATTTCCTCCAGTAATTTCCTTCTGGTGACTGTTTTCCCTTTGTGCCGGAGCAAATAGAAAAGCACCTGATATTCCAGCGGGCTCAGGCAGATTTCCTCCGTATCGCAGAAAACCAGCATCCGCTTCTGGTCAAGTGCGATCGAATCACAGGACAGATACTGCCCGGAAACATCCCCTGTCCTGCGCAGCAGAGCACTGATGCGCAAAAGCAGAACATCCAGCTCAAAGGGCTTGGTCACATAATCATCCGCCCCATTCTGGAAACCGGAGATCACATCGCAGGAATCGCCCCGGACCGTGAGAAACATGATCGGAAGCTCCTTCCAGTTTGCGCGGATCCACTGGACCAGCAGATTCCCATTGCCGTCCGGCATGTTCCAGTCTACCAGCATCAGGGTCGGACACGTCTGCTTCAAAGCCTGCTTCGCATCCGCGATGGTTGGAAAAACGGAAACCCTGTAGCCGTATTTTCCGAGAAATTCACTCACACTCCGGGATATATTTTCATCATCTTCCACATAGTATATCTCCATCATTTTGCGTCCCTCCCCTGCTTAGGAACTATCTATTTTCCGACAGCCCCATTATAGCAAAAGGGCTTTTGAGTGTAAACCCATTATTCAGCGGTCGATAAAGAGAGAAATATCGAAAATAAAAAGCAAAAAATCTATTCCATTTATAAAACCGCTGCGATATAATAATGCTTGCGTTCAATCAGTATCTGCATTTTGCATAAATCATCAATTTAAGGGAGAGGTCAGTCCATATGATACGGGAAGCTAAGAAAGAGGACTTAGAAGAATTGTTGGAATTATATCTAGATCTGCATGAAGAATCCATTCCGGAGCAGTCCGACCGCCTGTCAGGTACATGGGAGCAGATTTTAGAAGATCAGAATCATCACCTGATCGTAAATGAAATAAACGGAAAAATCGTGTCTTCCTGTGTATGTGTTATCATTCCCAATCTGACACGCAATGTACGTCCATATGCTTTTTTGGAAAATATTGTTACTCAAAAGGATTACAGAGGTCAGGGCCTGGCATCCGAATGTCTGGAATATGCGAAACAGATTGCAAAAGACTGTAATTGTTATAAAATGATGCTGATGACTGGGAGCCGGAAGAAGGAGACTCTTGATTTTTATAAAAGATGCGGGTATAACAGTACGGATAAAACCGCATTTATCCAGTGGCTTGATATATCATAATCAAGAAATACTGCTTTTAGGTGGCAGCAAGGCTATCCGATGACTTTGATCTGCATGGAGCGGAAAGCTTGTTACAGCCTTTCCGCTCCCTTCGGTTTTATGATACCGATTCCAGCATTTCCTGTACGGTCTTTTTGTATACCGGGTGGCGCTGATACGGCGCGATCTCACAGAGCGGTTCCAGTACAAATTTCCTCTTATGCATCTCCACATGAGGGATGCATAAGTCCGCGGCTT
>CATLCV010000222.1 GCA_949893755.1 uncultured Lachnospiraceae bacterium
GGGAGATGTTTCCATCTTCCATTAGGAGCAGCGGAAGTTGATGTTTCGGAGTGTAAGGCAGGAGATCCGGTGGATGTATGCTTTGTTGGCTCGCTTTGTCAGGACCATGGAGGAGATGACTGGATAGAAGGATTGTCGGATTTTACCCGCGGGTATTTAGAATCGTTATGGAAGACGCAGGTTCGGATTTATGGATATGACTTGCTGAAAGCTGCGATGAAACAGGAAGTATTTGATGAATTAGAAAAACAGCTTCCCTCGGAATTATGGTCCGGTGTAGAGGCTGGTTTTGAGAAACATGTTTTAGCGGATATGGTACTTGCCGGGAAAGTGACGGAAATGGAGAGAAAACAGCTTTTGAAAGCGGTATCGGAACAGTTTGAGACACATCTTTATATGACAGAAGATGCCGAAGCTGTCAGTGAACTGCCTGCTATTCATGTACATAGAGAGGCGGTGCCGTCCGGGAAAAAGAAAGATATTTATCGAAACAGCCGCATCAATCTGTGCTTTGCACATCGATCAATTGCTTCGGGAGTTCCACAGGAAGTTTATGAAATTATGGCGGCAGGTGGATTTGTATTGACAAATTTCCAGCAGGAGATCACAGAAAATTTTATCGTCGGAGAGCATTTGGACACGTTTGCAAGCGAGTCAGAGCTTCTTGAGAAGATTGCGTACTATCTTGAGCACGAGGACGAGCGGGTGCGGATTGCAGAGGCGGGACGCCAGGCGGTCAGGGAATACCATTCGTACGTATCAAGGGTTGTTGCCATGTTCAATACTGTATTTTCCGAAGAAGGGAAGTGAGTACTGTGAACGGACGTAAATTTTGTTTTATCATCTGTGCGGAGCAGGAGAGAGAGCTGGAAGAGTGTCTGTGGTATATTGAGAAACTCATTGTGCCAGATGGTTATGAAACGGAAACGGTTGTGATCAGGAACGCATCGTCCATGATCCGTGGTTATGAACAGGCAACGATGCAGTCAGATGCCAAATATAAGATTTATCTGCATCCGGATGTTTTTTTAGTAAATCATGAAATGCTTTTGGAACTGCTGGAGGTCTTTCGTGAACCTTCGATCGGAATGGTTGGCATCGTAGGAGATGTAGGGGAAAAAGCGAGCGGTATTTCGGAAACATTTAGTAGAACATGGGATGCAGGGGCCGTAGAGATCTGCAACATCATTGACGCCCGTGCAGGTAATTGGCTTTATGATGAAGAAAAGAAGTGGGTGGATGTAGTTGAAATTGATGAGATGCTCATGGCGACACAGTATGATTTACAGTGGGAAAGCATGAGCAGTGATGGAGAAGAGCCTTTAACACTGTCAGGTATGATGCGGCAGATGGGATATCGTATTGTCGTGCCACAGATTGCTGAAAATGAAAGATGCTGGGTTTTTCACGATGCTGGGCAGTGTGGGGAGGAAGATCAGAGTGAAGAGGTCAAAGAGAGACAAAGAAAAGCGGTAGGCGCTTTTAAGAGCGGAGATTTTGAAGAAACTGTGCGCCTGGTGGAAGATTTGGAATTAAATGACCAGTTAGCGTATATTCTGCTTTTTTTAAAAGCCAGGGCAGAGGAACTCATGGCATTTGGGGAAACAAACTATCCAGATGCGGAAAAAATGCAGACATTTGTTAGAGAATATGATGAAGTGAAACATATGCTGCGGCGGATGTACTTTGGATATGGGGACGCGGCCTGGAGAGAGTTATGTAGAAGAGTATGTGCCGGCCAGTGTTCGATGAAAATGATCTGGCAGACGGCACAGATCTGCGTGGCGGATCGAGACCGGCTTTGGTGGGATGTGTTCGAACGATACCAGGAGGAAGTCCGCGCGCTCATACGTGAGAGGGAGATCTTGCAGGCGGAGCGATTTATTTTACAGATGGATAAAGCGTGGAGGGGAGTTGAGGGGAATATGCTGGTAACACTGCTTCGTGCTTATCACCGGGAGGTCGAGAAAGGTGTGTCGCCTACTGTGTTTGATGTGTTTGAGGACATGGATGAGTTGACAGGACACTATATCCGATTGAAGTATTATATGCGCCGGCTGGAATTTGGACTGCCGCAGGAGTATTGGCAGGAAATTTACGAGTACTGTATGCAGACAAAGGTATCGGACTATTTGATTTTTCAGATTCTTTCAAACAATATTTTTTACAAAGAAGAAATGTGCAGGAATTTATCAACGTTGTTTGTGCTCATAGAGGGTGCAGATTCTATTCGTGCCGGAGTTTATGCGCAGCTGGCAGAAGTTAATGCGAAGAGGTAGAAAAATGGATGATCATAAAATATGCTTTATCATGTGTTCCAATGATGAGTTTCAAGCGAGAGAAGCTCAGATTTACATTGAGCAGTTAATCGTACCGGAAGGGTATGAAGTAGAAGTTCTTGTGGTGCAGGATGCCGCAAGTATGACGAGTGGATATAATGAGGCGATGAATGCTTCGGATGCAAAATATAAAGTGTATATGCATCAGGATGTATTGGTCCTGAAACCAGATTTTTTGAGTGAGATGCTGCATCTGTTTGAAAAATATCCCGACATCGGTATGTTTGGCGTGGTGGGTAATGAGAGTATCGCGGAAGACGGCGGTATGTGGTCTGATGGTACATGGCGGCGAACAGGGGAAATTTTAGTGGATAGCATTTTTGAAAGCGACTATTCATTATTTGCGCGAGTGGAGGGAGATTATGCGGAGGTTATCGTACTGGACGGACTTTTGATGATCACGCAGTATGATGTGCCGTGGCGCGAGGATTTGTTTCAGGGATGGGATTACTATGATGCCTCACAGAGCGTAGAATTTTGGAAAGCTGGTTACAGGGTGGTTGTTCCGCATATGGAGGTTCCCTGGTGCCTGCATGAGAATGATGTTTTGAACATGTCACAGTACGCGAAGTGGCGTGAGGTGTTCATGAAAGAATATGGAGCGTATGTGAGACAGTGGATGCAGGAGCGTTCTGTATAAAACAGAGAGGAAGAGCTAAAGATGGAAGGAACGAGCAGATACGTGTTTTTATTTGATTTGGACTCGACGATCACCAGACAGGAAATTTTGCCGACAATTGCGAGGCAATTTGGAGTTTTTGAGGAAATGAGCACATTAACCGAATGCACGATGCGGGGGGAACTTCCGTTTAAGCAGAGTTTTTTGCAAAGAGTGGAGCTGTTAAAGCAGATCCCGGTCAGTGAGGTATGCGAACTGATCGGCGAGATACAACTCAATGAGCCACTAGTAGAGTTTATTAGAAGGCACCAGAACCGATGTTATATTGTCACAGGTAATTTAGATTTATGGATTGAAAAACTGATCCAGAAACTGGGGATGGAAAAGAATACATTTTGCTCGAAAGCGCTGGTGGAACATGATTATATCCAGGATGTGTCTAGCATTGTAGATAAAAATGCGGTCATCGGTCAAATGGTACTTCCCTTTGTGGCGGTGGGCGATGGAAATAACGATGCGGAAATGATCGAGGCAGCGGAGATTGGAATCGGTTATGGCGGCGTGAGGGAGATTGCGCCATCGGTACTTGCCTGTGCCAGTCATGCCGTGTATCAGGAACAGAAATTGGTTGAGTTTTTGGAACGTTTGATATGATTTGAATGATGAGAAGGGGATCAGCATGGAATTTGCACCGGATTTTTTTCAGGAAGAGACGAGATGTGATTGTGTAATATCTCCAATGATGAAACGGTCCTGGGCAGCTCAGATGGAAGTGTACCAGGTCGTCATGGAAATATGTGAAAAAAACAGGCTGCCGTATTTTGCTCAGGGTGGTACACTGCTTGGTGCAGTGCGTCATCATGGATTTATCCCCTGGGATAACGATCTGGATATTTGTATGAAAAGAGTAGATTACAGGGAGTTGATCCGGATTTTACCCTGGGAACTTCCTAGGGGGTTTCATGTAAGAGGGATCCATTCCGAAACTCCGACGGGAATCGAAGTGACCGATTCCATCTATCAGCTTTATGTAGTGGCGGAACGTCCGCGCTGGGATCGGAATGAGTATATGAAATATTTTCACGGTTATCCTTTTGAGTATATCGGAATTGATATATGGCCGATCGATTGTGTACCATTTGATCAGGAGGAGTATGAGATTCAGAAATCTTTATTTCGGAGTGCGTATGAGATTTACTGGAACTGGAACAAACTGCAGGAGACCGGTATGCTGGAACAATGTCTGATCAAGCTTGAGGAAATGGCAGGGTTTACGATTCCGAAAGAGAATGCCCGACGTCATCTGGTCAAGCGGATGGATTCGATCATGTCGATGTATTCGATGGAGGAAGGGGATCATGTCCAACAATTCTTTTGCTGCACGAGAGATCTTCCTGTATGGAGGAAAGATTGTTATGATGATGTGGTCTATATGCCGTTTGAGAATATAGAGCTTCCGGTTCCTGTTGGTTATGAGGAGATTTTGACGTGTAATTACGGGGACTGGCATAAATGCGTGAATGATGGCAGAGACCATGGGTTTGGAGAAATGGAAGAAGCGTTGCGGAAGGAATTGCAGGCTGCCGGATTTTCGGGCAGCGTGGAGGAGTTTTGTCAAAGGGTTCTCGCGGGTGAACTTACATGTATATAAAAATGCAGGACAGGAAGTAAGGAGGAAGTTATGGCAGTGTCAAGAACTGTTGTGATCAGTTGTGCGGGAATGGGAAACCGATTGGGACTTGGTACAACAAAAGCGTTAGTAGAGGTGGATGGAAAACCTTTGATCGTGAGGCATTTGGAAATGCTGGAAGAGGAAAAGGATATACGGGTTGTCGTGGGTTATCAGGCAGAAAAAGTGATCGATGTGGTACGAAAGTACAGAGATGATGTCCTGTTTGTATTTAATCACCGGTATCAGGAAACAGGAACTGGTGCGAGCGTGGCACTGGCGGCAAACTACGCGGAGGAATTTGTACTGTCGCTGGATGGCGATTTACTGATCCATCCGGAAGACATAGAGAAGATTCTTACATGTGAACATGAATTTGTCAGTGGGGGGATTCCGGATAGCGATGATCCATGGATGGTTCAGACATATGACGAAGGAGATCAAAAATATGCCAGCGCTTTTTCTAAAAACAGGGGTGATTATGAGTGGAATGGGATTACCCAGATCAGGAGTAAGAAGATCTTACAGGGATCCGGACACGTCTTTCAGCTATTGGAGCCGTATCTGCCGCTGCCATTTTTGGAGCTGAGAACGAGGGAAATTGATACGGTCAATGATTATGAACGAGCTGTGGCATGGGTGCACAATGGATTTTGTTAAGAGAGATGGAGAGGTAAATATGGATGAGAAAAAAGTAGAAAAAGGTGGGCGCATTAGCGGAACGGTGACACAAGTGAATAAGAGTGATATATTGCTTTTTTATGAGAATCGCGCCAAAAAATTCAAGGAAGAAAATCCATACGCCGTCACGATGTTTCAGGATCAAAATCCGCAGCTTGTCCGCGACAGAAACAAGAGGGAAACAGAGAAACTTTTGCCGCTGCTGCTGCTTGATAGCGATTCAAAGATTTTAGATGTGGCGTGCGGCATTGGAAGATGGTATGATGCCATTGATACGGAAATCAAAGAATATTGTGGTGTGGATTTTTGTAGGGAATTGATACAGATTGCAAAAAAAAAACATCAGGACTGCAGACAGTCAGATTTTTTAACCGGTTCAGCGATGGAATTGGAGTCAGTTTTAGCGGGGAATGGGAAAGGTACTTATAATCGCGTGTTAATGATCGGGATTTTACTTTGTTTTAATGATGAAGATGTCCGCACGGTACTGGAGCAGGTTTCCCGGGTTTCGGAACAAGATGCCATCCTTTGTATCCGGGAACCGATCGGGATCAATGACAGGCTGACGCTGAAAGATTTTTATTCGGAGGAATTGGAAGATCACTATAATGCCATCTATCGAACAAGGGATGAACTGATGGATATGTTTGAGGATACGCTGCTGTCTGCCGGCTTCCAACTGGAAAAAGAGGGTTGGATGTTTGGAGATGAACTGAATAACCGAAAAGAGACGGCGCAATATTATTTTGTGTTCCGAAGAAAAAGCTGAGAGAGAGGGAACAATATGCTGGAATTTCCACCAGATTTCTTTAAGGAAGAAACGAGATGTGATTTTGTCGTATCTGCCATGATGAAAAAGAATTGGGCGGCCCAGATGGAGGTGCTGCAGATCGTGGCGGATATTTGCAGGGCCAATGACCTGCAGTATTTTGCGATAGGCGGGACGTTACTTGGGGCAGTGAGGCATCAGGGGTTTATTCCCTGGGATGACGATATTGATATTGCTTTGAGGCGGGACGACTACAACAGGCTGATCCAGATTCTGCCGAAGGAGCTGCCCAAAGGGGTTGTAATGGGTGGGATGTATGCAGAACCGGATAATCCAGATGAGATATTTCCTGCATTTGCTGTCAGAGTTCGAACCGATGATTCCGGTTGGGATTTGAGGGGGCACATGCAGCGGTTTCACGGTTTTCCTTATATCGGTGTCGGCGTGGATATATTTCCGTATGACTATGTTCCCAGAGACAGGGAGATGGCGGAATTGCAAGAGATGATCCTTTCTTATGGAAAAGAAGTGATCCGGGCGTGGGAGGGACTGAAGGATCAGGGAGAACTGGAAGGTTGTATCAAAAAAATAGAAGAATTGTGCGATATTGTAGTTCCCAGAGAAGGCAATATCAAATGGAGTATTCAGAAACTGCTTGATTCTGTGGCGGCGCTCTGTCCGGAAGAGGAAGCCGATGAGATGACTATGTTTTTGAGTGTGGAGAGGGAAAAACGGGGAGCGGAGAGCCAGGTCAGAAAAGAGTTTTTGCACGATATAACATATTTGCCGTTTGAGAACATGGAAATAGCTGTTCCATGCGGCTATCACGAAGTTCTCACTGCCGAATATGGAGATTACAGGACTTTTGTGAAGGGAACACAGGGGCACGGGTATCCTAGTTATGGGGAAGAAGAGAAAAAGCTGATCAGAAGGCTGCATGAATTAGGGATTGAGGATACCGTGGAGGAATTTTGCAGAAAGGTATGTGCCGGAGAAATTCAGGTGCAGATGGTATAGCGCGCGTGGAGCTGTTTCCTGCTGTGGATTCAGTTCAAACGTAACATGATGGAGGATATAGAGAGTATGAATGATCAAAAGAGGCTGCAGGGGCAGGAACAACAGGGATCTTTGGTTCAGATCCGAAAGGAAATCCGTCAGTGTATGGCAGAAGGCGATATTTTGGAGGCAGAGCGGTTGCTGCACCAGATCACGCCTGATTGTTATAATAGGCAGGATGCTGTTATGTTTCAGTTGTTTCAGGTATTCCGCAAGGAAGTAGAGAAAGAGGAGAATACTACGATATTTGATGTTTCACAGGATTTGGATGAAGTGATGGAACACTATATGCGGATCAAAATGTATTTGCACCGTGTGGAACTTGGATTGCCAGAACATCTGCAGAAGGAGGTTTATACGTATTGTAAGACGACAAAGGTGTCAGATTATTTGATCCTACACATACTGCATACCAATATATTTTTAAAAAAGGTTTTTTGTGAGAATATGGCTTCTCTGTTTGCCAGGGAAGAAGGGGAATATTCGATGCGCGCAAATTTGTTTTTGCAGTTGGCAGAGATGATGGAATGAGAAAAGCTGGATTTAATTGGAGAGGAGCATATTGAACATGAATGAGAGAAAAATTTGTTTTATCCTGTGCGGGAATGATGAGTTCGTGGAACGGGAATGTCAGGTTTACATAGAACAGTTGATCGTGCCGGATGGTTACGAAGTTGAGGTTTTGGTGATTCGTGAGGCAAGCAGTATGGCAGGCGGCTATCAGGAAGCGATGATAAATTCGGATGCAAAGTATAAAGTTTATCTTCGTCCGGATATTCTGATCATTAATCCCTGTTTTATACAGGAAATGCTCACTTTGTTTCAAAAGTATCCGGAGATTGGTATGTTTGGGATGGTGGGCCATGAGATATGGCCTGACGACGGCGATGTTAGGAAGGATGGGAATGTAAGCCGCGTCGGTGGGATCATGGAAGATTACATTTTAGGAAATAAGTATGTGTCAGGGAAAGAAGTAGGGGGAGAATTCGCAGAGGTAATCGGGTTGGAGGGGATGATACTGGCGACGCAGTATGATCTGGACTGGCGGGAGGATTTATTTGACGGATGGGATTTTTATGATTATTCGCAAAGTATTGAATTTTGGAAAGCAGGGTATAAAGTAGTAGTGCCGCACGTTGAGGCGCCCTGGTGTATCTATGCCAGTGATGTTCCCAATAAGGTGGATTATCGGCATTGGCAAAAGATATTTTGGGATGAGTACGGAATTTTTATACAGGAATGGATGGGGAGAAAATATCCGATTTTGGGAGACGAGATCAACCGCAAAAAAGTGGAACGAATTGGATACCCACTATGTGATCTGAGACGATATGAAATCAAGCCGGAATTTAACACGACATGGTACAGAGGAGTGGACCAGTATTCGGAGGGAGAGATTGAAGATCGTATCATCCAGTTGATACTTGCCAATGAATCAGATGATTATACGGATACGATACTCAGTGAATATAATTGGTCGGTATATTACCATCTTACGGATATGAGGGAGAATTTACTGAACTGGTATCCTTTTGACCCCGAGGCGTCCGTTTTGGAAATCGGCTGCGGCATGGGAGCGGTTACGAATATGCTCTGTGACAGATGCAAAAAGGTAACGGCTGTAGAACTGTCAAAAAAGAGGGCAACAGCGACGGTGCTTCGCTGCCGTGAGAAAGACAATCTCGAGGTGATCGTGGGAAATCTGACGGATATTGAATTTCAGGAACAGTATGATTATATTACGTTGATCGGCGTTTTGGAATATCAAGGTAATTACTCGGATTCCCAAAATCCATATATCGAGTTTTTAAAGAAAATAAAAGGATTTTTAAAGCCGAATGGAAAACTTTTGATTGCCATTGAAAATAAGTACGGTTTGAAATATTGGTGTGGAGCAAAGGAAGATCATACAGGTGTTCCGTTCGATGGCATCAATCAGTACGCATTAGGAAATCAGGGGGGGAGAACCTTTTCAAAAGAAGAATTGACGGATTTCATCCGAAAAAGTGGATTCGAAGGGAGTTATTTTTATTATC
>CATLCV010000223.1 GCA_949893755.1 uncultured Lachnospiraceae bacterium
TTTCCTGTTTATGGAAAAACAGCCGGAATTACGTATAACGCGAATAATTCGGAAGCAACAAGACTCGTCAGGAAGCGATTGGGATTCCCTGGCTTCTTAATGGTACAAACTTTTTACTCTCAAGTATTTGTTTAAGTACAATGAAAAATTATTGACATATATAAGTTCATATGATAACATGAAATAAAGTTCATATGAAGTTTATTTCGTGTTGTTTATAGAAGGAGAGGCCGATTTGAAGAAAGAAGTACCTGAATTGTTGTCAAACAAAGTAAAGGAGTGCAGATTAGAAAAGCAGCTTACACAGCAACAACTTGCTGACTTAGTTCAAGTATCATCAAGAACGATTATTTCATTGGAAAAAGGGCAGTATAATCCATCCGTCCTTTTAGCACATTCGTTAGCCAAAATTTTCGATTTGACTATTGAAGAATTATTTCATTTTGAGGAGGACTAATATGAGAAGAAGTAAAAAGATTTTTGCATGTTTATTGATTTGTATTGGTATTCTGATTTTACCTTTCAGTTTTATCAAAGGATTATCTTCTGCTTTTCTGGCTGCAGCAGGTTCAGCGTTAATAGCCTGGGGAATTGTCAGCTTTTTGTTTGAACATTTCGTATATAAAATCGGACGCGCAAAAATAATGGATGAAGACGAACGAAATATACTCATTAGCGGCAAAGCAAATACGCTGACATCAGAGTTTACTAATATTGGCCTGATCATCCTTGCTCTATACTCCGCTATCCACAGGGCGGACCGAATGGGTTTTATTATTGCCACAATTATCTTTTTACTAAGTCACATGGTTTATGTGCTTTCTTTCAAATATTTTGACAGACATCACATATGAAGAAGCAATACCAGGACTATACATTTACTGTCCAGTCTGTACAGCATCAGAACGCAAAGCCACCCAAGCAGGAATGACCGGATTTGTTCATAGTAGCAGTAATCAGAAAAGGAGAGCAGCATCTCACAAAAGAGTCTGCTGCTCTCCAATGATACATTCAGAAGTTTTTATGGAGTCAGTGCAATATGATTTTTTTCCAGTAATTCCTTCATCCGGGCAAGTTCCCTCTCCTTTCTGGCAAGAGCATCAAGAACCTCTTCATTCTTAATGCGCATCTCTTCCACCTCAGCACGAAGCCTTTTCTCGCGGACGCTCGGCAATTGGTCATATAAACTCGTCATCTGGTCTACCTCCTTTCGGAATTCAGAGTGCTTCTCATTCTTAAATATCTTATCGGCAGCAAAGCGGAATAGATTGAGATAATCGCTATATTCCTGCTGCGTCAGATTTTTCTGTTCCAATTCTTTTTTGTAAGATTACTTCCTCCTGCACCGCAGATATACCCCCGCCGCCATCAGCGCCACCGCTCCCGCGAACAGGAAGTATTTCTCCGTATAGCTTCCGGTGGACATGGAAAATGGATAAAACAGCTTCAGAAACGGATTCGTGCTTCGTATTCCGATTGCGGAAATATAATAGACCATCGCCGCCATATATCCCGCCACAAGGTGATCGGTCAGGCCGTAAAAACCAAGCCCCAGCCCGCCGAAGAACAGCATTTCCGCCAGGGTTCCCAGAAAATATCTTACCGCCGTGAAACTGCACTGGTTCAACCGCAGCATAACAATATAAATCCCCAGAAAACATACCAGCACAAGTACATTTCCCAGAATGCGGACCAGATAAACGGCCGCGCAGTCCGTATATCTGACGCTCACCAGCTCCCGCAGGTTTTTGTCCTGCTCGGGCAGAAACACGGGGGTGAGCATGACGATGCCGATCAGCGCCGTATACCGTTCCAGTACCTTTGCCGTATCCTCCGCCGACAGGTTCGCCACCCCCATGAGGAGCGGTGAGACACCGAGCAGCAGCACGCATACAAAAATATGCAGTGGAATATGATATTTTAAATTGACTTTTTCAATCTGCCAATATTTTTCCATGATAAACGATACCGTCCTTTCCGCTTCTGATCATAGATCAGGATTGTAAGCGCGGTCAGTGCCAGTGACAGCAAAACATACAGGATCCGGTTTGCCGCAAGCTGCGCGAAGGCACTCTGATACCCGCTCCAGTTCAGCTCCGTGTTGTGCCGGGGAATCAGGTTCCAGCCGTACATCCCGCCGTGCAGGGTATTGACTCCGCCGAATACCGCGAAAAACCACCATATTCCCTGCACAAGAATCCCCAGCGCCGTATCGGTCAGCTCCGTAAAAAACATCCCCACAGCCGCGGCAGTCATGATCGTCGGCGCCAACCACCCGAAGGTATATTTTGCAAAGGCAAATACATCCGCGGAAATGCCTGCTCCGGAGGCATATTTCATGCACCGGGAGAGGGGCGGCAGGGAGATCACCAGCACCGGAAGGATCAGCATGACCACCATGGCCGCATAACGGCTGGAAATGATCACAAAGGAGGAGCATTTTCTGGAGCAGATCAGCTCCTGCATGCCGGAGCGCCGGTCCCGCAATCCTCTGGTCACGGCCAGGAATACGGGCAGAAGCCCCAAAAAAATCCCCATATAATCGGAAAAGAGCCTTGCGTAACCTCCGGTCAGCCGGTCTTTTTCCGTCAGCTCCCGATATTCTGTTATTGCGTCCTCGTAGGTCTTGGGAACCTGGGCATTGCTGCTCCGGTAGGTTTCCCCATAGCTGGAACCGCCGCCCAGGATCGCGTCGACCTGGTCCATCAGCTCGGTGAAACGGTCATAGGACAGGCCGGCTGCCGGTGCGATCTCCAGATTATTCATCATGATCTCCTGACTGTCCCCCGCGGCGACGCGCTGGGCTTCATACCAGCTTTCCATGATCTTCTCTGCCTCCTCCGGTCCGGAGATTCCGGTGGTTTCCCGCACGATCTCACCGATCTGCTGCTCTTCCTTTTCATTCAATGTGACACTTTTGTAGAAGCCGATGGGATAGGTGGTGTAGCTGCCCCTCATATATTCCTGTACCAGTGCTCCCAGCGTGGATTTCATGATATCCGCCTCATCGCTGCTGGCTTTGTAACCATAGTCCGCCTGTCCTTTTTGAGGCTCCGTGCGGATATCCGTTTCCCCGAGCTGGGTCGTGAAGACGAAGATCAGCACCAGGACGATGAGCCAGTAGATCAGGCTTCTTGCGGTCTGGCGGCATTCCTTGATCAATAGCTGTCCGAACATCCGGCTTCACCTCCCCTTCCCTGCATCAAATACATGTACGCGTCCTCCACGCCCGCGTCGCAGCGCTTTGCCGACGCAAAGGGATTTTCATCGGAAAGAAACCGCACCATGACGTTATTTCCCAGAGTCAGCATACTGGTCACGGTACAGCGTTTTTTCAGGTCTTCCAGCTCCCTCTTGCTGATCTCCGCCTGGTACACGCGGCCCTCCGCCCGGCTGATGAGCTCCGGCACCGTTCCCTGGTAAATGATCTCGCCCCGGTCCAGAACGGCGATATTTTCACAGGTTGCCTCGATATCTCCCACGATGTGGGTGGAAAGGATGACGATCCGCCCCTCCGCAAGCTCGCACAGCAGGTTGCGGAACCGGACGCGTTCCTCCGGATCCAGCCCGGCCGTGGGCTCATCCACAATGAGCACCCTCGGGTCGTGCAGGATGGCCTGGGCAATGCCCAGCCGGCGCTTCATTCCGCCGGAGAGCGCCTTCACCTTTTTCCGCCGGTCGTCCTGCAGGTTCACCCGTTCCAAAAGCTCCGGGATCCGTTCCTTCCGCTGAGCCTTTGAAAGCCCGGAGAGCACGCCCAGGTAATCCATTGCCTCATACACGCTCATATTGGGGTACATGGAAAATTCCTGGGGCAGATAGCCCGTGATCTTGCGCACCTCCCTGGCTCGCTCCACCGGCCTTTTGCAGATGGATATCTGCCCTTCCGATTTGGGGAGCAGGGTCGCCAGCACCTTCATCAGCGTGGTCTTTCCGGCCCCGTTCCTCCCCAGAAGTCCGAACATTCCAGACTCGATGGTGAGGCTGACATCCTTTAGAGCCTGTTTTTTTCCGTAGTATTGGTTGAGATTTTCTATCTTGATTCTTGCAGCCATAGGGTCCTCCTGATTCTGTATTTTCTTGCACTTCGTACAGGCAGTATACCAACCACTATCTTGCTCTGAACAGACACAAGATCGTTTCCTGTGCGATAAGCATAGGATACGATAAAAATCTCTATAATTTCCCTACAAAAAATGAAGATTTATTTAGGAACTTACAAACAATTTTTGTATTGAACGTTATTTCTATCCTGCTGTTTTCACTTACGAACCCGGACAGGAAATTGCTGTTGATTTTCCTGATTTAAAATGCGCTACGAGCGGTATAAATGATGATGACGCGCTTTTATCCGCACGGGAGCTTCTTGGTTGTGTACTTTACGGTTTGGAAGAGGATAAGGAGGAAATCCCTTCTCCCACCCCCCTGGCTAAAGTAGAAATCCAGCCCAATGAGCGTGCGGTTCTGGTTGATGTGTATATGCCCTCGATTCGTCAGGCTCATGTCAACCGCTCCGTCAATCGGACTGTAACATTGCCTGCATGGCTCAATGCCGCGGCATTGGAAAGAAATATTAATTTTTCACAGGTCTCCCACTTTTTGCGGACAAATAAACGGCATTTTCAACAGCTTTCTCTATGACCGTGCTTGAATTTGTTGCCCCTGATACTGCGTCAACGTCTATTTTCTGTTCTTCCACGATTCTGTCAGCAACAACCTCCGCAGAACTTCCACGCCCGTTTTTATGCTCCAGAATATCAATGTTTGTAATGGCTCCGTTTCGAACCGTTACCTCCACTTTTGCATAAACAAAATCCACGTCATATTCTCCCACATAAACTCCGTCGGGTACATTGGAAATATCCAGGTTTCTAAAAGTTGTTTCTTTTACTGCCTTTTTATAGTCTGCCACGCTTTTCAGATAAACTGCTGTAAAAATCAAGCCAATCAGGAAAAGAAGAATTGTTGTAAACAATAGGATTCTTTTTCGGGATAATTTCATTTTAGGCACCTCTCAGTCTTTTCCGCCTGTACGGCTTCAATCGAACGATAAATAAGAGAAAAACCAGATTCCAAAAACTGTTTTTTTGATAACCCCATTGACTTTTTAATATATTCTTCCTTGTTTGCGGCAAGCTGAATGATTCCGGAAAGCATACCCCAAAAATGAAATATGGCAGGCATTATTTCCAGATCATCTCGTAAATCCCCCTTTTTCATGCCAGATAATAAAAAGGTTTTTATCTTTTCATTAATTTCTTCTCCGATATAATAGGTTTCTTTCTCTTCCGGCAGATAGTCCTGGCTCTCAAAATCAATGTTGATCTTATCCAACACCATTTTGAAGTAAAAAGGAAATTCCTCCTGATACTGTACCAGTCCGCGGCAGATAAAGTCATATCTTGCTTTTGTCGTTTCGTGCTGTATCAGTGCAGAAGATATGTAGCCGTAAAGTTTTTTCATGCTGTTCAATACTAAAATACTGACTATCTCTTCTTTATTTTCAAAATATACGTATAATGTTGCTTTACTGTATCCCGCGGCTTTCGCGATATCATCCATAGAAGCCGCGGCAATTCCCTTTTCCATAAACAATACGGATGCCGCAGACACGATGTTTTCCCGATGTACGTTTCTTGGCTCCTTCTTTCTCCGTCCCATGTGTTCCTCCTTATAACAAAGAGCTTTGCTCGCGAAACTCGCGCCGAAACGCGGCTGTGACTGCAGTGATTTTCCCTGTGCGCGTCCCCCGGAGGGTTATTGTTCTACAGGAAAATCTAAAAAATTTCTTAGAGCGATAATTAAACTCATAGTTTAATTATATAGGCAGGATATCATCTTGTCAATGGAATTCTGAAACAGGCGGATTCCTTACTTAAAGCACCCGGTCAGGATTTAAACAGTAACGGCAGGTTTCTATCCTGTAATTATACGGATTCACGGCTCCGCAGGCGCTCCGGCCAAAAATGACGCGGTTACCACCGCTCCGCTCCGGATACTGTTTGCCACGTTCAGCGTGCCGCCGTGCTTTTTACACAATTCCCGGCAAATGTGCAGGCCGATTCCAAAATGCTCATCCGGCCCGCCGTTTTCCGTCTCTTTATAGTACGGCTTCAGCGCCTTGTCCAGCCGCTCCTCGGAAAATCCGGGGCCATCGTCGCGGACGGTCAGGATCCATTCCCGGCTGTCCGCGACATAATCGGACATGACCTCGATCTGTTTCCCGGCATAGCGGATGGCGTTGGAAAGCATATTTTCCAGCACCTCCATGACCAGGCTGTCGTCCATATAGATAGAAGCATCGGGCCGCGGTTCTGCCCCGGAACTGCCTGACCCGGCCGGATGCATTTCCCCCGCCAAAGAGCCCTGATGCGGCAGATTTGCTATATAAATAATCTTCACATCCCGCACCTGGTTCAGCGCAAATACCACTTCTTCTATTTTCCGGTCCAAACTCTGAAATGTGGTTTTTTCCGGGGAGAACGGAACCTCCTCAATGCTGCGGATTCCTTTCATGGTGCGGCTGTAATCCTCCAGCCGCTTCAAATGCTCCGCCATCAGCCCCAGCGTGGACTGCAGCTTTTCCCGGCTGATCCTCCCCTCCGGGATATACCTTGCCAGAAAATCCGTGTAGCCCCGCAGGACGGTGAGGGGCGTCCGGAGGTCGTGGGCAAATGCGGCGTTCAATTCCTTCTGCCGCTCCATGAGCCGCCACATTTCCTCCTTGTCACGGAGCAGCTCCAGCCGCATGGTTTCCACAGAATCGCAGAGCATTCCCAGCTCGTCCCGGCTGTCATAGGACACATGAAAATCCAGGTCGTTTCTGCGTATTTTTTCCACGCTGTCCTCCAGGATCGACAGGGGGCGCGCAAGACGTTTTCTGTAAAATAAAAAAATGGCCAGGATCATGCCGGGAACCGCATAGATCAGCGGGCACCACACCCGCAGAAAATCCAAACATAAAAGAGAGCGTTCCTCGGCCGTATATAAAAAGTCGTGCTGATAGCCCCACAGCAGTCCTTTTTGATACACGATCAAAGGTAAACTCTCCATTTTTCCAGTTCTTTCCCAGATGCCGATCTCCCAATGCCAGCAGAAGACCATCGTAAGGTAGGACAGCCCCCATACAGCAGCGGCAAGCACCAGGATATACGCGATCATTGCTTTGCGGAAGGAAAGGTTCCGGATATAGACGCTCAGTTTTTCTGTTTTTTCTTCTAACCAATCCATCGATACCCCACCCCCCATACGGTTTCGATATATGCCCGGTCCGTGTATTGCGCGAGCTTTTTGCGGATCCTGCGGATGTGCTCCGTGACAATGCTGCTGTTGGCATTTCCGTCAAAGCCCCGGACATTTTCGTAGAGCTGTTCCTTGCTGAATACCTGCATGGGGTGCAGCGACAAAAAAGCCAGGATTCCATATTCCGTCCTGGTAAATGGAATCGGCTGGTCTCCGTAGTAGACTCCTGTTTCTTCATAATGAATGGCAAGCCGGTCAAATATTTTCACGGCGCCCCCGGATCTTCGGCGGCGCTCCCGCCGCAGATGGGCTTCCACCCTCGCCCCCAGCTCGTCAATGCTGAAAGGCTTTAAGATATAGTCGTCGCCGCCGGATAAGAGCCCCCGGATCCGGTCCGCTTCTTCGATCTTAGCGGTCAGGAAAAGAATGGGGCAGGACACATGCGCCCGGATCCGTTCGCACACCTCAAATCCGTCCAGCATGGGCATTCCCACATCCAGGAGGATCAGATCCGGCCCGGCAGAGAGCTTTTCCAGCACCTCATATCCGTTGGCGGCTTCGATGACCTGGTAGTCCTGCATTTCAAAATAATCCCGGATGAGCTGCAGGATCCCCGGCTCGTCATCGGCGATCAAAAGCTTTCCTTTGGTATGACTTTCCTGATGCATTGATATCCCCGTTCCTTTCCTGTTTTTTTGATTGGCAGCTGCAATTCCTTAATCATTACAGCAGGTAATTATTTTCCTTGTCCGCTACCTGCAGGGCTGCAAGCGTATACGACGCAAATCCCTCAGCCACAAGCGGTTCCAGCTTGCACAGCGCTTCGGCCTCCTCATAGCTCTCTGTCTTAAAAATGACCATGCCGGCAACACCCGGATAGCCCTTGAACGGACCGCAGAGCTCAATTTTCCCTTCGGCGTCCAGATTTCTCAGATTCTCTACATGCCTTGTGATAACAGCCTTCGTGACCTTGTTAAATGTTTTTCCCTTTTTGATCATCATCACATATAACCATTTTTCCATGCTCTTACCTCCCATTTTGTAAGCCTTTATGATGCAGGGATACTATAACATAACCAATATGACATATAGCTGTCTCATTCGATAAAAGCTCTTTATAATATAACGTATTTCCATTTCATTTTCAATCATATCAATCCGCACTGGCGAAAATGCTTGTAAATATCCCCTCTCTATGTTATCATCATTGCAAAGCATAAGGATTCTAAAGTTCTATTTCCGTTGATTTCTCGTCATTCAACATTTCAGAAAATCTATGCTTACTTCAATTACTTTTAAAAACAGCATAGGGTTTCTGGATTGCTGACGGATGGTTAAGGCTGATGATTTATACTTTGTAAAACAGCCGAATGGCCATAATGAGATGCCCTTGGGGATACCTTGTGAAATGGCCGAATGTCTGTAATGGGAATGACGTCTGTTTTTCAGAAGCCCGGAAAAGGAGGGTTTTACATGAATGAAAAACAGGTATTTGTGAACAAGGAGCACAAGGATAATGTCTTCCGCATCTTATACCGCGATGACAAGACACGGCAGATCGAGCTGTATAATGCTGTCAGCGGAAAGAATTATACGGAGGACGCGGATTTGGAGGTCGTTACTTTGAAGCATGCGATCTATATGGGTATGAAAAATGATCTGGCGTTTATCGTATCCGATGATCTCCATTTATATGAGGATCAGTCAACTATAAATCCGAATATGCCACTGCGTTTTCTGCATTATATTTCAAAAGAATATGAGGGCCTCGTAGAGGGCAGGAAGCTGTACGGCAGTACACCGGTGAAGCTGCAGACGCCTTATTTTACAGTATTTTACAATGGCACCAAAAAATATCCGGAACGCCTTATCCTGAAAT
>CATLCV010000224.1 GCA_949893755.1 uncultured Lachnospiraceae bacterium
CCTACAAATCCCATAGCCAGTCCGAAAAAGGCAGAACCTGCAACCCAGCTCCACCATACGCCCCAGCCGCTTGCCAGGTCGCTTAAGAAATGTCCGATCAGTCCCATCAGGCAGCCTGCCAGAGGGCCGAACAGCATCGCCATGACTCCGATCACCGGATAGTGCACGCTCAGCTTCAGGTTCGGGATCGGGGTGGGGATCGCGATATAGGTGCTCAGTACAAAAAATAACGCTGCCCCGATACCGATTGCTACGATTGTTTTTACTGCAAAATTCTTCATGTGTAAATCCTCCTCTATTCCTTTTTATATACGCTAAAGGCCGGTTGGCCGAACGTATCTCTCACCCCCGGGAATCTTTCCGGATGGCGATGTGCCAGCTGTTCCCGGTTCCGATATTGTAGGCCCTCGCAAAGCTTCCCTGATTGATCGCCACCGCCATGCAGTTCAGGGAGTTCATATACAGCAGCGGTTCCCCGACATACACATCCGCGAAGGAATGGCCGTATACCATGGTATTGCGGTACAGTGTCCTGGTGTCGTTGCTGATCATCACTTCCACCCGTTCCCCGAACTCGATGCCCAGCTTTTTGAACAGCTCGATGGGGATGTTGGACCACAGGCTTCCGAAGCGCACATCCAGCACGTCAATGGTGCCCTGCACGCCGCCGTCCTCGGTCTCCTTTGCGGGGATCGTCGGCAGTTCCACAACGCTTTCCGGATCCATCTCCTCTCCCACCTGGTCAAATGTGATCTCCCCTGAGGCCAGCTTTGCCCCGGTAAATGCATAGACATCCCGGCCATGGAATGTATAGGATTCCTCCGAACCCGAACGGCGGTTCTTGGATTCGTCGATCAGCCGGACCGCCTCGATCCCCAGATTCCGCTTTACAAAGGTCAGTGTGCCGTTATCCGGAGTCACCACATACTGCCCGGTTTTGGTCTTTGCGACGATACTCCTTCTCGTGGAGCCCACGCCCGGATCCACCACCGATACAAATACGGTCCCCTCCGGCCAGTAGTTCACCGTCTGGATCAGACGGTAGCTGGCTTCCCACGTGTTGTAGGGTTCGATGCCATGGGTCAGGTCATAGATCTTCAGATCCGGCGAGACCCCGTAGGCCACCCCGTACATGGCGCTCACCGCCCCGTCCTCCATGCCGAAATCCGTCTGGAACACCAATGCGTTTTTTTCCATTGCTTTCTTCTCCTTTTTGAATCTTCCACGGGCTTGATGCGTTACAGATCCTGTATCTGCCAGTCATCTGCTGTTCGATCATTTTCTTGACCTATCACTCCAGACCGTGAATTGTAACCGCTGTTCTAAATCATAAACAGAGTTTTCTGATCAGGTCTGTCATGAGCGCATCCCGCTCAATACGATATACATATCTCATAGTATGCCTTTCCTTTGAAAATACATACCTCATCGGATCAAGTCCGTTCATCTCCTCGAAACAGGAAGCCCCGGATATCCTCCGGGAATCTTCGGAATCTCCCGCGATCTCCGGACAGGATACGAGCCGGTCGTTCATAAAACGCTGCCCGTCATTGAGCAGCCAGGCCACCGCCGTCACGTCCCAGATCACCTTAGCCCAGGCCGTGCCTGCCGCCCATTCTTCCACCGCTTCAATGGCATATCCGGCCAGATAATCCGCCAGCGGATTCTTTCCTATCAGATACTTCTCCAGCTCCGGCCTGCTGATCGAGAAGCTCTCCACCACGCCCCAGCATGGAAGCTGAACCAGCGGTATCCCGCTGTCAAACAGAATCTGCGCCGCAGCCGGATCCTCCGCCAGATTAAACTCCTCCATCTCCTCACAGTGAAAGGCGCTTCCTCCCAGCCAGACGACCACCATCCGTTCTGTGATCTCCGGTTCACATAAAATTGCGGAGGCTATATTGGTTGCCGCCGCAATTCCAATCACATATAAAGGATTCTCTGCCGAATGCGCCATCGCCCTTCGGATCAGATCCTCGGAGGCTGCGGAAACCGCCGGAGCGATCCTGTTCTGCTCTTCCTGAACGGAGTTCCCGTCATGCTCCAGAAAATGCTCTGCTCCTTTGTACACTCTCTTCTGATATTCCGAAGTGCCTGATAGCTCCAGAAGCTTTAAGATCTCCTGATAGCTTTTCTCCATCCCGTCCCCGGGCGTATCTGCCTTTTCATTTAAAAAAGGCGCCGCGTAAATGGCCTGCAGCCGGAGCCTGTCCGGATTCCGAAGCAGATATGCCAGCGCAAACTGGTCGTCCACCTCATTAAATGTATCCGTATCGATCACCACATCGACCGGATGCTCCGGGCACTGCAGCATGCGGATCCTCTGAGCCTCTTCCAAATCACAGCACCTCCATACAGATTGTGCAATTTGTTCACAAAATGCTTTTTACGTTCGTTTTGTTGTAGCACTTATACCATTTTAGTCTTTTCTGACTCATCTGTCAACATATTTCCCACACGATCTATCAATCCCCCGGAAACAGGATCCCCGCCTTCTTCCTGGCTTCTTCCAGAATCTCGATCACATGGATCATGACATCCAGCCGCCCATACACTGCCTCATAGTCCCCGGCAAGCATATACTCTGTGAGCTTCTGCACCTCATAGAACCGCCATTCCGGGTTGTCCTGCTGATCAAAGGTCTCCTCCGAATCCTTCGTGACCACCCGGATCTCCGCAAGTCCGTTGCTCCCATCCCGGATATAGATATGTCCCTTCTCGCCTTCGATCTGGAAATAGTTGACGCCCCAGGTGTCCTTCGCCCCTGCCGAGCTGCTGACAAATCCGTCATACTGCATGATCAGTACCCCGGAGGTATCCGCCAGTTCTCCGCTCCGGTTGGGATAATAGGCCAACGACAGCGGCTTTCCGAACAGCGCCGCGTTCAGGTATACATTATAAAAATTGATATCCATCAGGCACCCGCCGCCATATTCCGGATTGAATACATTGGGCACCTCACCCTGCAGCACCAGGTCATAACGGCTGGAATACTGGCTGTAATTCCCAAGCACCAGCCTCACCTTCCCCACCTTCGGCAGTTCCCTTTTCAACACCTCCAGATTCGGCAGGAACGCGGTGGGTACGGCATCCGCCAGAAACAGACGTTTTTCCTTGGCCAGGGCCGTCAGTTCCCTTGCCTGGTCTGCTTTTGTACAGAAGGGCTTCTCGCAGATCACATGCTTTCCCGCCAGGAGCGCTTTTCTAGTCTGCTCATAATGCAGCAGGTTCGGCGACGCGATATAGACCGTATTCATCTCTTCATCCGCCAGAAATGCATCCAGATCCGTATAAACCCGGCCAGCCCCGTATTCTGCCGCAAGCTGCCTTCCCTTTTCCTCCGTTCTGGAATAGACGGCGGTGAGCCGGATCCCGTCCGTTACATTTACCTGATCCAGTATGGTGTGTACGATCGAACCGGAACCGATGGTTCCCAAGCATAATTCTTTCATGTCGTGTTCTCCTCTCTGCTCTCTGCCTCTGATAAAATCAGTTCAAAAATTCTTAGAGCCCCCGCTTGATAAGTTCCTTTCTTTTTCTATTGGAAAATCAGCAGACGGGTCTGTGGTCTGCCGTTCTGAACAGTGACAATCCTACTCTAACTTTCCTCAAGAATCCCGTCAATGATCTCCTTCCACGCCGCTTTATCCCTGGCTCCCACGACGGTATCCAGTATCTTCCCATCCTGGCCGACAAAAAATGTCGTCGGCACCGCCGATACGCCGGAGAGCAGCCCGTCATTCAAGGACTCATTCAGCAGCAGATGCGGATAATCCGCTTCGGTCTGTTCGATCAGCACCTCCACAAGCTCCAGTTTCTCTTCGTCCGCCCCTTCCGGCACATTGCTTACGATCCCGATCAGCTGAAAGTCCTCCTTGTCATACTCCTGCGCCAGCTCTCCCAGCTCCGGCATCTCATTCAGACAGGGACTGCAGTAGGTTGCCCATACATTGATCATCGTAAGTCTGGATTCCGAAAAAATCTCCGATGTAACCGCATTTCCCTCCATGTCATTTCCTGCAAAATCCGGTGCATCAGATGAGTCCTTTTCCCCCTGATCCGACACACTCTCTGTATCCTGCCCTGCTGCGCCCTCTTCGCTTTCCCCTGCGTCCGTACCTCCCGCGCAGCCGCAAAGCAGGCTCACTGCCAGAATACAGGACAACAGACACTTCTTATAATACTTCTTCATCATAATATCCTCCCTTATAACCTGTGACCACTTGCAGCAAATAGCCGCCCGTTTCATTTTTTACTTTCTGCAGCACTATAAAGCCGTGCCCTTTCCGGGAATAAAAAACTGTCCCACATCCACTCCCTCCAAGGTCAGCAGATGGATCTTCTTATCCAGTCCGCCCGCATATCCGGTCAGGCTTCCGCTTTCGCCCACCACCCGATGGCAGGGAATGATAATGGAAATGGGATTGTGCCCCACGGCGCCGCCCACCGCCTGCGCGGACATCCCTGCAAGTCCGCGGATCTCGGCCACTCTCCGCGCGATCTCCCCGTAGGTCGTAACTTCTCCATAAGGGATCTCACAGAGGAGCTTCCAGACGCATTTACGAAATTCACTTCCCTCCGGGCGCAGAGAGAGCTCTTCAATGGCTGGTCTCTTCCCTTGAAAATAGCGGTCCAGCCAGTCCTTTGTATGGTTCAGGATCTCAGAATCCGCACATTCCTTCATTTCTTCTTTTATAGAACCGAGGAAATACTTCTGGCCTTCGATCCAGAGCCCGGCAAGCGCTCCGTCCTTTTCCGCAAGTAAAAGCCTGCCCACCGGGGAGTTATAATACGTCGTATCGTACATGTGTCTACCTCATATTAGTGAATTCTATTTCCTGTTGATAAAAGCTTCGGTCTCTGACAGAACGTTTTTATCCGTAAATGCCTTCCTTATGATTGTTTTATCAATTACAGGATTTATCTGTTTTATTGTAGCAAATCTCTGATTTAGAGTCAATTTTCTTTTTCAGACAAAAGACTGCGGAATCCGCTTGCTCATCCCGGATCCCGCAGTCCTTTTTTTCTGTAGTTTTACGCTCATTGCATGTATGGCAGATTGATCCGTCACTCAGTATAACACCTGTTTCACCGGCACAAACTTCGCCCGGTTCATCAGCGGATGCACCAGCCGGATTGCCCCCGGCTTCGGGCATACCATCACGCAGGCCCCGCAGTAATAGCATTCTCCCGGATACATCACCGCCGGGTGCTCCCCTTCCTTCCCGGACGGGAGCAGGATGTCGCACTGGCACACCTCCGCGCACCGGCCGCAGCCGATACAAAGCGCTGTGTCATATCGGATCGGGTCGGTACTGCACGGAGACGGCTTTGCTGTAAATTCAACCTTTCTCATATCCCGCCTCCTCCCTCTCTCTGATATAATCTCCATTGCGTTTCTCATATTCTTCCCGCAGTTCTCCGAAAAAGTCCAGAGGCACCTCCCGGGTACAGACCGCGCCGTCTTCCTGCCGGATGACAATATGATGCCGTTCCTCTTCCTTCTCCATCTCCGGGTAGTCGCTCCGCCGGAAACACAGCGGCTTGGAGCTTGCCTTCCGCTCCAGCGACGCGTGCAGTACGATCTGCGCCACCGTCAGGATGTCCAGCACCTCGTGGGTTCGCATCAGCTCATGTGGATTGGACGCGGAAAGCCTTGGAACGATCTCTGTCTCAAAGCTTTTCAAAAGATCCAGCCCTTCTCTTAACAGCGCCTCACACTTCACCCCGCCGCAGTAATTCTGCATGGCCTTGGCAATGGCCATGTTCAGCTCCTTCCATCCCATGCCCTCTTCCCGGCTTACATAAAGGGGATGGTACAGCCGTTTTTTCTCCGCTTCGATGTCCTCTCCGGGCACCTCAAAGAGACCTTCCGTCCGGGCGGCCGCGTCCGCTGCCTTTCTTCCCGCGTAATACCCGGTAGCGCAGGCGAAACCCGCACAATCCGAGGCATAGAGCTGATCGCCCGCGGCATAGATCCCATCCAGGTTCGTTTTCAGATCCCAGTCGTGCATCAGGCCCCCCGGCGCGCCGAAGAACTGCCGTTCCTGCTCGAGAAAGCTGGCGGACTGCCAGCCCGTCCCGTAGCTCTGGAGCATATGCTTTCTGGGGTCAAAGCCCCGCTCCGTATAATTCTGAAAAATGGGGATCTTGGTTTTTGCCTCTTCTCCCACCATCATGCCCCAGATGACCCTCCGCTCCTCCTCGGGCATCCGGCTTAAGTCCGCGTAAAAGGGCAGCTGATAGCCCCGCTCCATGAGGGTTTCAAAGTCCAGCGTCTCGGGTCCTCTGTATTCATATTTGGGATTGTCGATGACGCCCCCTTTCAGGAAAAATTTCTGTCCGGGCGCCGGATAATACCGCTCAGACACCGTTTTCAGTTCGTTTCCGTCCCGGTCTACATAAGGGATCTCCATCCCTCTGGCATCCACCATGGTGGCCGCGTACCAGGTGTTGTGGTTGTTCCCTGCGCCGTAAGGCGGGAAGCTTCGGCCTGCCGCGGAAAATTCGGCCCGCACGGATTTTTCCATCATCGTAAATTCCATCCCGGCCCGCCAGCCCATGGCGTGTCCGCTTCCAATGCTCTGTAAGGGACGAAATTCACACAGCCCGGTCAGATCCGGGTCAAAAAGCCACACCCTCGCCGGCCTGGACATGGCAAGCACCGTAGCCTTCGCCCGGAAAATATAGAACTTCCCGGTATGTACATCCATCCCGAAGGCTCCCGCGCCCCGCCTGTTCCCCTTTTCTCCCGACAGGATCAGGCCGGTGGCTTCCGTCCGTTCCAGGATGCGGATGCCCAGCCGCTTCATTTCCTTCGCCAGAGCGGGCTTGAAGGTGGAACCCCAGACCCGGATGGTAAATTTGTTCTTATAATCATAGGCAAACATCAGCTTGCTCTTCTCGTCCCGAAATTCAGCTCCCGCAAATTCGTCTTCCGTATCCCGGATTTTCCCGCCGAACACCTCCAGATCCAGAAGCCGGTCATATCCTTCCCGGCACTCGATATAATGGGCGATCCCATTGCTGTACCCGTCCTGTTCCCGGACATAAGCCCCGGCGATCTCCTCTGGAGTGACACCGGAGCAGGGATTGGTGCAGGCCGATTCCCAATGGTCAAATCCGGTTCCGGCGGCTCCGCTTTTCTCCACCGCCCCCTTTTCCACCAGGGTCACCGACTGCCCCTTCCTGGCCGCCGCAATAGCCGCAAAGCAGCCGGACAGGCCGCCGCCTAAGACCAGCACGTCGCTGTCGATGGTCTCCTCCTGGTCCATTTCATTTTGATAGGGCCACTTATATTCTGCTTTACTCATTCAAACTCTCCTGAATCTTCCATTCTCAGATCTCATGCGCTCTGCGGCATGCCGCAAAATGTCCTTCCCTTACTTCCTCCAGCGGGATCTCCCCCTGCCTGCAGGCATCCCCGGCATAGGGGCACCTGGCCGCAAAACGGCAGCCTGGCGCAGGGTTCACCGGACTGGTGACCTCGCCCTGCAAAAGCTCTCTCTCCTTGTGGCAGGACTCCACACTGGGAATCGGGATTGCCGCAAGCAATGCCTTGGTATAGGGATGCACCGGATGGGAAAACATTTCCTTCGCCTCCGCGCGCTCCACACATTTTCCAAGGTACATGACCATGATCTCATCCGAAATGTGCCGCACGGCGGAAAGGTCGTGGGTGATGAATACATAGGTCAGCCCCATTTCCTCCTGGAGATCCATCAGGAGATTGAGGATCTGGGCCTGGATCGACACGTCCAGCGCCGAAACCGGCTCATCGCAGACCACAAATTCCGGCTCCAGTATGAGCGCTCTCGCGATCCCGATCCGCTGTCTCCTTCCTCCGTCCAGCTCATGGGGATAGGCCGATGCCAGGCGGTTTGCAAGCCCGACCGTCTCCATCATGCGGCTCACCTTTTCATCCACCTCCGCCCTGGATCCGCAGGTTTTATTCACCAGCAGCGGCTCGGCGATGAGCTGGCGCACATTCATACGTCCGTTCAGACTGGCGTAAGGGTCCTGGAAGATCATCTGGATCTTCGGCCGGATCTTCTTCATTTCTTTTTTTCCCAGTTTGGAAAGCTCCGTGCCCTGGAACAGGATCTCCCCGTCCGTCAGGGGATCCAGGCAGAGAAGCGTCCGGCCAAGGGTGGATTTCCCGCAGCCGGATTCCCCCACAATCCCAAGGGTTTTGCCTTTTGCGATGGAAAAGCTCACGTCATCCACCGCATGAAGCATGCCCGCAGGCGTCCGGAAATATTTTTTCAGATGGTTCACCTCTATCAGATTCGATTCCATGATTCACCTCATTTTTCACAGCTTTTTCTGCTCCTCGTCCTCCCGTATCCTGCCATCCCTTATTGCCCTGCCAGATGGCAGCGGATCTGATGTCCCTCCCGCTCCCATACCGGCGGCGCCTCCTGCCTACACTTTTCCGTACACCGTCCGCACCGGGGCGCAAACCAGCACCCCTGCGGTTTTTCCGTGGGATCCGGCATCAGTCCTTCGATGGGCTTGAGCCTTTTGCTGTCCCCGGTCAGGCTGGGCAGGGAGCGGAACAGCCCTTCCGTATACGGATGGTGCGCCTCTCCCGTAAAGATATCCCGCAGGCTGCCGTATTCCACGATCTCTCCGGCGTACATAATGGCCACCTTGTCGCAGGTCTCCGCCACCACACCCAGGTCATGGGTGATCATGATGACGGAAGTCTTGTATTTTCTCTGCAGGTTGCAGATAATGGTCAGGATCTGTGCCTGGATGGTCACATCCAGAGCGGTGGTGGGCTCGTCCGCGATCAGCAGGTCCGGGTTGCAGATCAGCGCGATCGCGATCACCACCCGCTGGCGCATACCGCCCGAAAACTGGTAGGGATATTCTACCTTCCGTTCCTTCGGAATCCCTACCAGCTCCAGAGTTTCCTCCACCTTTTCCTCAAT
>CATLCV010000225.1 GCA_949893755.1 uncultured Lachnospiraceae bacterium
GGAACGGAGCACGGCATGAACCTGCTCCTGGGTACAATATTTCCATAGATCCTTTCTCTTCATCTCATGCACTTCCTTTCGAATGCGGAATGATTACGATACGCCGCCTGCTTATTCATTTACAAAATCCATGCCATCATACTTTTGTGCCTGCCAATGCAGCCGCACGGATGACATGATTTCCAACTGTACGGTTGGATGACCTAAAGATTACAACCGTACAGTTGGCATGATTTTGATATCCTGCAGGAACAATACAAAAAATGGATTCCATAGGATGCGCAGGTGTACACAGGCTATGCCGGAACAGCACACGGAAGTGTGCGGTAGTACATCGGAGCATCCGGAGGTCTTGTGTCCCCGGTGCTCCATCCGGTGAAGAGGCAGGGGAACTGCCGCAGACAGATTTTCTGCATACGATGGTTCTGTATGAAAAAATGCCGCGGACAGACTTTCCGCCTGCAACCTGCCCGGATGGAGCGAGGATGGTTGTTTCCCAGACGGCGACTCGCCGCCCTGCCGTTTGGGAGCGGATCCGGAAATATTCCGGAACCAGCCCCCTGTCATTCCTTGCGGATAAAAACGGATATGCTATTGCTCCTGCAGGATATATTTTCCTATTTTAAGACGACCTTCCGGAAGTTCTTCTTTCCTTTTTTCAGGACCAGCCCCTCTCCGGAGAGCTTTTCCTTTCCGAATACGGCCTGGATATCCGACACCTTCTCGCCGTCCACAGCCACGCCGCCCTGCTGTACGGCGCGCCTTGCCTCTGCCTTGGATGGCACCAGACCGCTCTTTAGCAGCATGGAAAGGATGTCGATGCCGCCCTCCGCCAGGTCCTCCTCTGTCAGCTCCGCGGTGGGCATATCCGCCGCATTTCCCTGGCTGAACAGTGCTCTTGCGCTCTCCTGGGCGCGCTTCGCTTCCTCTTCTCCGTGGACCATATTGGTCAGCTCATACGCCAGGATCTCCTTGGCCCGGTTCAGCTGGCTTCCTTCCCATGCGTCCATCTCATCGATCTGCTCCAGCGGCAGGAAGGTCAGCATGCGGATGCATTTCAGTACATCCGCGTCTCCTACATTTCTCCAGTACTGGTAAAAATCAAAGGGGGAGGTCTTCTCCGGATCCAGCCAGACCGCGCCGGACTGGGTCTTGCCCATCTTCTTGCCCTCGGAATTGAGCAGCAGCGTAATGGTCATGGCACTGGCGTCCTTGCCCAGCTTCCGGCGGATCAGCTCGGTTCCCGCCAGCATATTGCTCCACTGGTCGTCCCCGCCGAACTGCAGGTTGCAACCGTATTTCTGGAACAATGCGTAGAAATCGTATGCCTGCATGATCATGTAGTTGAATTCCAGGAAGCTTAAGCCTTTCTCCATCCTCTGCTTGTAGCATTCCGCCGTCAGCATGCGGTTCACGCTGAAATGCGCGCCCACCTCCCGCAGCACTTCAATATAATTCAGGTCCAGCAGCCAGTCCGCGTTATTTACCATCATGGCCTTGCCCTCGGAAAAATCAATGAACCGGCTCATCTGCTTCTTAAAGCAGTCGCAGTTGTGCTGGATCGTCTCCTGTGTCATCATCTGGCGCATATCCGACCTTCCCGACGGATCCCCGATCATTCCCGTTCCGCCGCCGATCAGCGCGATGGGACGGTTGCCCGCCATCTGCAGCCGCTTCATCAGGCACAGCGCCATAAAATGCCCCACATGCAGGCTGTCCGCCGTGGGGTCAAAGCCGATATAAAACGTGGCTTTTCCGTTGTTGATCAGATCTGAGATCAGTTCCTCGTCCGTTACCTGGGCGATCAGGCCCCTGGCTTTCAGTTCATCATAAAGCTTCATGATTGTTCTTCTCCTTCTTCTGAAAATGCTTTGCCTGTACGGCTGCGATACGGAAAGACTGTCAGCTTTTCCGCTACGATCCAAAGAGGATCCAGCCGGTTTACAAGGCGAAAAAAGAGCCCTCCTATCCGAAAAGGACGAGGGCTCTTGTGCTCGTGGTACCACCTTTATTCACAGGCAACTCCCATTGCCTGTCTCTGTGAGTCGATCTGACCGGGGTTCTGCTTCTTCCTTTGTCCTGTCCGGTTCAATCACTCCATGCGTTAACGTGCATCAATCCGTCACAGCCTACTCGCCCGGGCAAACGATACGGCGCCGTGGAGCATGATCCAGAATCACTGTCCTATGTCCCATATTGCCGCAGCAAGCCCATGCTTTGGGTGTGAAGCTCCGGGATGTATTCGCCTGAAACGGTGTCACGCGCCTCTCATCTGCCGGCTGCTCTCTGTCTTCTCCCTGTTCCCGCTACTTGTTCCCTTCGTCGCTTTTCTCGTATCTGTGGTTCATATTAACCTAAGCCGTATGGGTTTGTCAAGCTATATTTTAAGTGTATCAGGTTAAGCTGATAAAAAGATTCCAACCGTACAGGTGGAATTTTTTTAATTATCGCTTGTCAAACCACACCCTTTGACCTATAATAAATATGAATGAAAGTTCGCCGCTCGTTACGGTCAGAATATAACGAACCTGGTATGTTTCACCTCCGTGAGTGACGGGGTGGTAAAAATGTAGAATATTGCTCACATGTAGTGGTCTGCTGCCAAGCAGGCCACATTTTACGAATGGAGGAACTTCTTATATGAAGATAGTAAAAATCAAACCCGAACTCCTTCAAAAATTCAGCATAGATCCACAAATGCTCCGAAAGGAAAATCGCCCATGCCTTATTGCTCTGTCTGTTATATCCTGAATTACCCTCTCAAAAGGATAACTCTGCTTTGTTAAGCTGATGCAGATTGCGCAGGATGTGTCAGTTATTTTCCTGCTAATCCTGAGCATCCGCTCGGTCAGGAAGCGGCTGCGTTTTTCTATATATTGCAGAGCAGCTCAAAGCTCCGGAAATCCACCGCCCCGTTTCCCCGGTACGTAAAATACAGCGCCGCCTTTCCGTCCTCCGCCTTTACTTCCCCTTCGAACCTGCTCCACGCGTCCGAATCCACTTGGATCTCGATCCGCCCGATCACAGCTTCTTCCGGCTGCGCGCCGCGGCCGGGTTCCCTGGTGCGGATCTCCAGCACGCCTTCCGCCTTTCCCCTGAGCATGACCGCAATTCTTTCCAGTCCTTGAAGCGCAAAGTATTTGTACCCTGCCGTGGAACCGTCCTGCATGTTTCGAACATACTGGTACGGATCCTGTCTGTCCCGTTCCATGGTCTCCCGGGTGGGCTCTATGTCTCCCCCGTCCTGGGTCAGATAAGGATCATCCATCTTCATCGTCAGCGGATGGGAAAACGCGGCTCCGTTTTTCCCGGTCAGATGGCAGCAGATCCGGGCCGGATAGGTTCCGCTCCCCCGCAGCGCTCCCGGATTCAGCCCGCAGGAAGTGAGCTCCGTCTGAGCGATCCTTCCGTCCTCATCAAACCAGATCTTCTCCGCACAGGCCTGGCGGCTGTAATTGGTCCGGTTCGTCTGGCGGTGGTAAAATACATACCACTGATCCCCTGCCTTTTCGATCCCTCCGTGGGTATTGCCCAGGCAGTTGACCGCCTCATGCTCGGTTCTCCCGTCCAGGAAAATATCCCCGATATCCACCAGCGTGTCGCCGAACCGGTAGCCCGCATCCGGCCTGTCGCTGATGGCATAGCATAATTCATGGCTCTGCACGGAGGAATAGACGAAATAATATCTGCCGCCGATCTTCCGGATGGAGCTGGCTTCGAAAAACTCGTGCCCGTCAAAGCCGCACTTGTCCTGATCCCGCAGATCAGGCATCAGTTTTTTCGGTTCTTCCTTCAACGTCAGCATGTCCTCTTCCAGTTTCATCACCTGGGATCCCTTCCTCGGAGTGTCCGGATCCTTCTCGATCCATTCCTGAGAGATCGGCGCATTGCCGGAATACAGATAGATCTCCCCGTCGTCATCCACGAAGATCCCCGGGTCAAACTGGATCAGATCCCCCTCCTTCGTTCCCAGAGGTGTTCCGTCTTTATGGCGCACCAGTCCGAGAAATGCATACTGTCCCGCCGGGGTATCGCACACCGCCGCCCCGATCTCCGGCAAAAAATCCAGGCAATAGTAGAGATAGTATCTCCCGTCCGGCCCCTGTACCACATCCGGCGCCCACATGGCATGGATGCCCCTCGGGTTTAGGTCCTCGGGTCCCTCGGGAATGATTCCCGGATCGAGACTGAGTTCCGGCGCATCCTCCGGGATATTCTGGTTCCGCGGATCCTGCTCCTTCCGGTAGATCACGCCTTCGTACCGCCATTCTGTCAGATCCGTCACATCTGCTGAATAGCACACATAGTCATTCAGGCAGAAATGCGCCCCCCGGAAGCGGTCATGACTCCCGTAGAGATAGATCCTGTTTCCGAACACATGGGGCTCTCCGTCCGGTACATATTCGAAGGACGGCAGATAGGGGTTAAAGCCCTGTGCCTGTCCCGCGTCCTTTTTATTTTTCGTCTGCATTGCTGTCTCCTCCTTTAAAAATAGACAGATCCGCCGGTCAGAAGGTCTCATTTCCCCTGCCGGCGAATTTGTTTTCCCCAATATCGCAGCTTTTTTATGTAAATTGTCTATCTAATTGATATTTTATATCTTCTCCCAGATTGTCAGCACAGTATCCATGGTAATCTATATCCCTCTCATTTTGGAATGCATAATAGCAGCCATCTTTTTTCGCATACAGCCTCCCTTTTATGTAAACCGCTTTATTCAGCAATTCCTGAGCTTCTTCATCCCTCAAATCCATCCGGCTTCCAATCTTCCCTTTTCCGTAAGGATTTTCTCTGTCGAATTTATGCTTTTTATCATTTGCTATATACCGCCGAAGTCCTAACTCATTTCTATAATAATCTATATGTTCGTCTTTAGACAGATTTCGCAGCTCTACTTCTTTCTCGTCAACGTTCCCTTTCAAAATCGGATGAGAAAATAATGGATTGGATAAAAGGCTCACCAGGATATTGCCAATTCCATGTGCGCAGACAGAAGAATTCTTTCCATCAATTCTGCAGATATCTCCATTCTCTTCTCTATAAGTCCCCTTATTCGTTAAAATGCTGATCAACAGGGATCTTTCTTCCCTGTCTTTAAATTCCTGTATTAATTGAATCAGCTTATAGTCCGGACCAATCTCCATCTGCGAATCAATGAAACCTGTTTTTATCTCCTGTATATTTGTTACTTCTTCTTTTTCAATCCGTTTACAAATATCCAGGAACTGATGCATATTTTCTACTGCGAGTTCAATCGTTGCAAATGGATACTGAAAGGACACATCGTTTATTACAGCTATCATTTTCCTCCCCTGTTCTATAAAGCAATTTGTTCTTCTGCTCAAACTATCTACAGCAGTTCTAAAAGCGCATGATCCCATTCATCAAAAAAACCATCCGGCCATTCATCTAAACGGCCGTTTCTATCCAGAATCGGACATTTTACCTTATGTTTATATGAGTCCTCTACATCTTTATAGAAAAAGAAAAAATCCGTCTTTTCCGGATCCAGCCGCCCTTTTTTTACGGCAACACGGATTCCATTCAACACATGGTCGCTGTGTGTCTCAACAATCACCTGAACACCGCCCGCTCCAGCCGCCGCAATTAATTCGCCCAGCATACGCTGTCCCTTAGGATGGATATGAGCCTCCGGGTTTTCAATCAAAATAATATCTCCCGGTTCTGCAGATACCAGCATAACAACAACCGGAAGCACATAGGTGATACCAAATCCGACATTTACACTTTTATATGAATTGGTTTTTACTCCGTTCTCAACATACTCATACCGCAGTTCTGCCGTTCTGGATGACGTGTTGATATTGATCACCGGCGATACACCGGGAGAAATCATATCCAGCCATACCTTCACCAGCTCCGCAACTGTAGTTTTACTTTCATCGCCGACAAATAGTGCCCTGTTTTTCACACGTTCTCCGCCATGCATCTTTAAATATTGTACCGCATATTCCCCGTCTTTCCCGAAATATTTGTCTGACAGTTCCTTTTCATTCTCAATCCCATATAAAAACTGCGGTTCAATACGATACGCAGATAAATAAAACAACCGTTCTGTCCAATCTCCGGGAAATTCTGTCTGTCCATTCAGCTTCATCTCCTTCAATGGCAAAACATCTGCATCGGATTCATACTCAAATAAAAAATGTTCTGCAAAGCATCTTTCCTCTTTACTGTCACGAATCCGTATACCTATCTCGATTTCATCTGCCTCAGCCTTCTCAAAAAGAATATCCTGCCCCGCGCCGAGATTCACATATCTGCCTTTTAATGACAATGCCTGCTCCGATCTCATACTTTTCTGAGACTGTCCCAACAGCAGGATACTCTGCATTACTGTTGATTTACCCATTCCGTTTAAGCCTGTCAGAATATTCACAGCAGAAAATCTGAGCGTAATTTCGCCAAAACATTTAAAATTTCTGAGAGTCAATTCATCAATCATAGGAACTCCTTTACCAATTTTCTGCTCATTTCAATCCGCCTGATAAGAGAATACCGATCCCCTGCTTTGAGTACTGTCGCAAATTCCGTGTTGGCTAATAATTTTCCGAATCCAGCTATAAAGTCTTCTTTCCTTTTCCTTATTTTATCCAACTGGCTATCATCTAATTCACTGAAACAGATTGCCCAGATTTCAAAAATCGCCTTATTGATCGGCCCTCTCCGGAAATTCTGATTATATTTCCGAAAAGCATATTTCCCGAAAACCTCTCTGCACACATTCATAATCCGTATAAAGTTTTCAGTAACCTCCTCGATTTCATTCTCTTCAAAAGTGTTCGCTTTTTTCAAACCTTTTCTCAGAAAATCGTCAATATTTCCTTTGTATTCTTTTTCATAATCCAATTCCGTAAATGACAGAAATCGCAATACATACTCACGATCCAGCATTCGTTCCGGTTTTACCGCATATTGGGTCGCTTCTTTAAATTCCTGCCGCCCTGCCAGCTCTTTGATCAGTTCGGTGCCCGCCCCGTAATATAAAGCCTGACGTATTTCCTGGGCGTTGAGTGAAATGCCGCCGGTGTTAATACGCTGAAAAATATTAAAAACTACTTCTTCCGGCGTCCCTTTTGTAACCGTATACGCAATGATGGAAGATTCCTTCACTCTTCTGACATACTGCCGTGGCAGTTCATCAAATGTCTTTCCGTTAAAATCCGTTAAATACTGCATTCCTTTAAAGCGGTATTTTTCTCGTTTTCCGTCTTCCCGTACATTTCCCACAAGATAATTCTGAAAGGCGGTCAAACGCTGCAGTCCGTCAATTACAACCCACTTATCCTCTCTCGCAGCATCAAAATAGAAAGCCGGCAGCGGAATTTTCAACATGAGGGATTCTATCAGCCGGCTCTGTGCCTCTTCCTTCCACAGCCCGTCATGCCTCTGAAAAACTGGTGCAAGATCATATTCTCCATTTTCCAGTCGATCCATCATATTGGAAACATTCGTGGGAACCTGAGAAATATTTGCATCTGAAGGCGTGAACCCGGATTCTTCTAAATCCCCATCGTATCCTTCATCCATATCCAACGGAAGGATCCGGATCCCCTTTTCACGCAAAGCAGCAAGAACCCGGTTCAATAAATCCTCATTCACGCCATCCCTTTTATTTTTTATAATGTCCTGGACAACAAATAAACTGATCTTGTTCTCATTTTCCCTGGCAAAATCTTCAATTTCTTTGATACGGTCAGATACTTCCTTTAAGCTTCTCATCCTGCTTTCCATCCCCTGCTATATCTTCTATATTGTACCTGCCATCTTTCTTGAGTTATACCCAAGAGCATTCATTATGGCCATTCGGCCGTTTCACAAGGTATACCCAAGGGCATCCCATTATGGCCATTCGGCCGTTTCATAAGATATAATTTGTCATCAATTTTCGGCAGATAATTGATGACCAGCTTACGCATCAGCGCAATACATATTATATAGCAATATCTGTAAGAAAACAATATAAATTATAATTCCATGTTCAGCCGATACTGACCCGCCCCATCGCTGTATTGGTCAACTGCGGGCATCAGGACATTATCACACAACCACCCGGTTCAGCTCCTTCTCCAGTTCCTCCAGCCGTTCCCCGGCATGATATCCCATCTTGTCATACACGGCTGCTTCCCTGACCTTCATCTTCCGGATAAAGTCCGGCGCGCCGCTGATCCCCGGCATATACTGCTCCAGGACCTGCCGCAGCGCTTCCTTTTCCAGAACCTCCCCCACCAGGTCCCCGCAGCCATAGATCCTCCGCAGCGGGCGGGTAGTCCGGTAGGCCGTTCTGTAAGACCCTGCCTGCAGACGGCATTTTCCGTCGTCTGATATTTCTCCGGCCGTGTGTCCGGGAAGCTCCGCTTCCATACGGACCTCCTGCGGCGCGTATGGCAGCGTAAGCAGCGCCTGGCAGCCGAACGGAACCCGGACCCGCAGGGAGAGATGCCATTCATCCTCCGCCGTCCATTCCACCTCATACCGGCCTGCTGCCGATTCGTAAACACACGCGCAGCTGCCGATCCGCAGATCCGGTACCGGGCGGATCTCCGCCATCCGGAAGCCCGGTACGCCCTCCACCGGATTCAGCCCCGCCATATCCCGGAACATCCACTCCACAATGGAACCGTAGGAATAGTGGTTAAAGCTGTTCATGCCCGTAGAGGATACCGTGCCGTCGCTGTTCAGGCTGTTCCACCGTTCCCAGACAGTGGTAGCCCCCAGATTCACCTCATAGAGCCAGCCCGGATATTCCTCGTTCAGAAGCAGGTCATAGGCCTGGCGCTCCATCCCTGCCCGGGTCAGCTCCCCGCACAAAAAGGGCGTTCCCACAAATCCGGTCTGCAGCTTTCCTTTCGTCGTCTCCAGTTTTTTCTCCAGCATCCGGGCGCATAAATCCCGGTCCGGCGCAAGGTGGAAC
>CATLCV010000226.1 GCA_949893755.1 uncultured Lachnospiraceae bacterium
CATTTTGGACTCTATTCTGTCTTCCGACTCGGAAATGAGAACCTCCATTTTGGATCCCATTCTGTCTTCCGATTCGGAGATCAGAGATTCCACTTTGGATTCCATTCTGCCTTCCGATTCAGAGATAAGAGATTCCATTTTGGATTCCATTCTGCCTTCCGACTCGGAGATAAGAGCCTCCATTTTGGATTCCATTCTGTTTTCCGACTCGTGGATACGAGATATCATCCTATTTTCTGATTCGAAGATACGAGATTCCATTTTACTTTCCGAATTTTGGACGACACTTTCCACAATATCTTTTATCATTTCTAAATCTTTTTGCTCTAACATATTGTACCCTCCCCGTGAATTTTTAAGTAATAGACCGTGAACGAACGCTCCCTAAACGTTTGTACCATCGACGAATACACAGTTTTTATGCCCATGGTTCTCTTTTTCTGATGTGACCGCTGCAGTATCTGCTGTTTGTCTTTTTGCAGAAAAAGAAGCGGTATCTTGCTGCGAACGATCTTCGCAGCTGTTCTTCTTCGTTCCATAAAAAACCTCCTTATTCTGTTGTTGTCAGGAGATTTTCCGGAACCCTGTCAGAAAAGCTCCTGCTTCATGTGGATCAAAGCATGAATTTTCTGAAAGGCAGGACGCTGAGGCCCTTGTGAAGATATGTCTTATACAATGAATAGCAGGTATTCGGAAATCCGTACCTCATAAAACGGCCGAATAGCCATAACGGGATGCCTTTTGGGGATAATTCATTGTACCAGAACCTGGATATATCGGAAACAGACGTTCCGATATCATGAAACTTTAGAAAATATGCTTTCGTTTATTCTAGCATATGGAGACGGGAAGTACAAGAAGAAAATAAAATTTGCATGACACCCTGTGAACAGTATCCCAGGCGCGCCCTGCAGCAGAAGTCCTGTCTGACCACTTCATATCCACCGCAAACAGTACCCCGGGCGCGCCCTGCAGCAGAATGCCCTGAGGCGGATCACTTCACCTCCGTCCTCTTATACACCGCATATAGCAAAGGCTGCAGCACAACGCATGCCAGCAGGTACAGCGGGAACAGGATCATCAGAACTTCCAGTACCTTCCCGCCCGCCTCATACAGTGTAAAGTCCCGGAGTGCGTTGTAGACATCCATCAGCCGGTCCGGAAGGAGGGAGCAGAATCCGGGCAGGGGAATGATCCGGCTCAAAAACGGGAACGTGCACAGGATCAGAAACGGTACGGAAGCCGCCAGCACGGTGCTGTGTGTTTTGGCGGATACGATCATGGTAACGGTCATGGCAAACAGGGTTCCGATATAGCCTCCGGCAAGGATCAGGAGATAGGCCTGGAGGTTGGTGACATTGTAAATGCACCTGGAAAATTCGAACTGGATCGGGCAGCCGGCCCCGCCCGCACCTAACAGCGCCAGAACGATCACAGTATAAAAAAGGACAAATACTGCATACAGCACGGTCGTGACAAGAAATCCTGCAATAATTTTTGAAAATATTGCCCGATTCCTGCCAAGCCTGGCCGAAAAGAAGATGGAATCCGCTTTCAGCTGAAATTCATCGGAAAAGATGCCGGACACAAAGAACCCGATGACCAGCGCCAAGAGCAGGATAAATGTGCTCACCTTTGGAAACAGCGCGGCCCAACCTTCCATCGGCTCATAATAAAACGGAGTTTCCAGCGATTCATATTGCCCGGTCAAAAAATCCTTTTCATTTTCGGAAAAATGCTCTTCGCCGAAATTCAGAAATTCTTTAAAATTGGAAATCCTTTTCTCGTAAACCTGCGCCGCGTCTTCCGGCGTAAGGCTGTCAGCAATAAAGGACTGATAATCCCTGTAGGGACTGAATACGTCATTCAGAAATTCCCAGATATCATAGAATTCCTGCTTCTTTGCATAAGCCTGATTCTGTTCCGTGATGTCATCGGACATAGCTTCCCTGGAATTTCTGATTACGATATTTTTTTGAATTGCTTTGGCAAATACATTCTCTGTCAGATCGCCGGACCACGGAGCTTTCATTTCCCGCAGCTTCCTTGCAGCGGCGATTCCAGAAAGATGGCTGCCGTCCTCGGCTGTGCAATATACAGAATTAAATGTAAGGAGGCACACCGCGATCAGGATTGCCGCCATGATCAGCAGCGCCGCTTTATTTACAGATTTCGAAAATATTTTTTTGATCTCAAACCAGATCATCTTCTGTCACCAACCTTTCTGCTATTATTGCGCTTCCGCCTCTCCGCCGTCCTCAACCGTTTCACCAAAATAATACAAAAATACGTCTTCCAGTGTGGGCCTGACGCGAACGGCATCGGGAAACGGCCGCTTGGGAGAAATGACACGCAGCTCCACATGTCCGTCTTCGGATTTCATATTAGAAACCTTATATTTTTTCGTAATGGCTGGCACCATGGAATGCTCGGTCACACATTTCCATACCTTTTCCGGCATGGACGCAATGGTCTCGTCCAGCGTTCCCTGATGCACCATGGTGCCGTCCTTCATCAGCCAGATCTCATTTGCGATATACTCAATATCCGACACGATATGGGTGGACAAGAGGACCAGCCGGTCCTCGGAAATCTCGCTGATCAGGTTGCGGAAGCGGATCCGTTCGTTTGGGTCCAGCCCGGCGGTGGGCTCATCCAGGATCAGGATCCTGGGATGATTCAGCATGGCCTGGGCGATCCCGGCGCGCCGCTTCATACCGCCGGACAGCTTTTTCATCTTCTTGCCGGCCGCCTTGGTAAGCCCGACCTGGACAAGCAGCTCCCGGATCCTTTTTTTGGCGACAACGGGGCGGATCCCCTTGATCGACGCGATGTACAGGAGATAATCCTGCACGGTGAACTCCGGATAAAATCCGAAATCCTGGGGCAGATAGCCTAACAGCTTTCTGTACTCCCCGTCCATTTTGAAAATGTCCTCCCCATCGCAGGTGATGCTGCCCTCCGTAGGCTTGAGCAGGGTACAGAGCATCCGCATGAGCGTGGTCTTTCCGGCGCCGTTTACCCCCAGCAGGCCGTAGACTCCGCCGGTCATCGTCAGATCCAGATGGTCAACAGCAGTCAGGCTGCCGAAATTTTTTGTCAGATTCTTTAATTCTAATTCCATAATTTTACACCTCACATTTTTATTTCCATACAGTTCCTTACATCCTGTAGCTGCCGCATGCCTCCAGCGTGCGGAAAACCGCAAGGCACAGAAACAGGACTGCAAGTCCTGCGGCGGCCAGCCAGACCGGCAGATAAACCATGGTATAAAGCTCCTCATTCAGGGAGATCATCAGCCACAATCCGCACCACACCACACACAGGAATATGGCTGCGGCTTCGCTGGTGATCCGTCTGCTGCACAGAGTCCCGAAGCAGATGCATGCGGTCACCAGCATCGGCAGAAGGAACTGGACAAGCAGCAGGGGGAGACCCGTATGCAGCCCTCTTGTGGCGATCCAGCAGAATCCGGTGAGCAGCAGAGTATCCGCGGCTCCGAACAATACCATCCGGGCCGCGTAGATCTGCCGCAGGGAATAGTAGGATGCATGCTCGATCTCCATAGAGCAGCTGGACCTGTTTTTCCAGAATTCCGGGATGATCAGGATGACATACATGGATGCCATGATCCCAAGCCCCCTCTGGATATAGCGTTCGTCGCAGGAAGAAGCCAGCAGGCTTGCGGACGCGCACAGGATCAGAAACTGGAGAAGCCACCACCTTTTTTGGATCAGCCGGAACTGGTCCCACAGAAATTCATAATAGGAAAGCATTTTTTCCTGCTCAGCCGTATAAAAGATTTCCATGGACCTTTGGATGGTCTCCTGTATTTTTTCCTCCCGCGGTCTGGGGCGGGTGATCTTCTTATAATGGAACAGCTCTTCATTCAAATGCATAGTGACACCTCAACTTTCTAACGATATTTTCCGGCTGTGCGGCTGCGATTCGACAGGCCATTTATCCATCCGCACAGCGGATATATTTTTTCAATTGTGTCTTCGCCTGCTTCAAACGGTATTTTACCAGGGGAAGGCCGATTTGCAGCGTATCGGCGATCTCGGTCAGCTTCAATTCCTGAAAATAATAGAGGATCACGACCTCCCGGAACTCCTCCTGCAGTGCCGCGAGAGCCTGCTCGATCAGGAGGCGGTCTGCGGTCTCCTCGTCGGGAGGCTCTTCGGCCCCAAGCTGTCGGCTGAGCTCGCCGTCTTCCAGAGGACTTTCCCGAAGCTTCTTAAAATAATCCCTGCATAGATTTCCGGCAATCGTATATAAATAATTTTTGGCCTTTCCGGTATGGCGGTAATCAGACAATTTTGCAAAGAAGCGCGCGAAGGTTTCCTGGGTCAGGTCCTCGGCGTAATTCTGATCCGGGCAGTGGTAGCGGCAGTAGGAGAGGATGTCCCCGTAATATTTTCGGACAAACAGATCAAAGGCGTCCTCATCGCCCTGCTTCATTTTCCGGATCAGCAAAAGATCGGCGCTCATATAATCCCCCCCTTCCCGCTGCTGAAAGTGTGTTTCATCCCATTAGCCCCAAGGGCATCCCATCATGGCCATTCGGCCGTTTCATAGGGTATGCCCAAGGGCATTTCGTTATGTCCATTTGACCGTTTCATAAAGTATAACGAATGAGAAATGGAAAAAGATAGTTCCTGAAAAAAATTTTTCTCCAGCAATGCGGCCGCACACTTTTTTAAGAAGTTTTGAACCGCCTCCGAAATTCCGTAGGGGTGATTCCAATCATTTTCGTAAACACTCTGCTGTAATAATTGGGGTCGTCAAAGCCGGTTGTGATTGCGATTTCCGCAATCGAACTGGTGGAATGCATCAGATGATTCTTGCTGAACTCGATGCGGACCTTGTTTATATATGTATTGATATTCACAGAGGTCCTTTTTTTGAAGATCCGGCTCAGGTAGGACGTACTGCAATGGCAGAAATCGGCGAGCTCATTTACAGTAATGCGCTGGCTGCTGTTCTGTTGGATATATTTGATCGCATGAGACAGGATCATGTCTTCATTCGAATTATGATATCGGAAGATATTTGTGGAGGCAGGATGGGTCTTGCAGAGGATCCCATACGTGTGGCTGAGATACTCTGCGAGAAGATTCAATTGGGGCAGCAGATCTTCGATCGCAATAGACGGTACTGTAATGTGCTGGTCATATAAACGGCAGGCAGTATTGTACTCCAGAAGCCGGCTTGCGGAACAGGCGTGCCTGATACGGGTCTGCGTCAGTTCCGGATCTGACTGGAAAAAGCCGGCATTGATCGACCCGAGCAGATAATGTTCGTATCGGATCGGGATCACATATTCCATCAGGCCGGCGTGGCAGACTCCAAAAAAATATTCGTAGTCTCCGTCTTCAAATTTATTGTACATTTTTCTGATCATGCGGAGACAGGTGTGATAGGACTGCGTTTCGCTTTTGATGTACATGCAAAAAGGATTGGTATGGGCAAGGAAGGGGCGCAGGGCTTCATCCAGTTCTTTATTAATAGGAATAAAACCAAAAAAATCCTTGATATTGATCTGGACGTTATACCTCTGAGAAAGAAACTGGAGATAATTGGTGATGTTCTGGTAAGGATTTGACATAAAAAGAAGCTCCTTTCCGGCAGCTTATCCGGCGCAGCACTGCGCAGATGCCGCCTTTCTGTAATATTCTGCTCTTATTATACTGTAATAGTGCAGAATAATCCAGAAAACAGGCATAATTATTATGGAAAACTACAAGAAAATCCATTAATATAATATCAAAATCAGTAAAAAGTATAAAATGATACTCGAAAAAGATCAGAAATCCGGAGAAAAAATAGAATTTTTCTGGAAAAGTCTGCTTATCTGCTAAAGCAGAGGGGTTGAAATAGGGCAGGAGGTATAGGATGAAGACGGTTACGATCAATTCTTCGCTGACCATAATAGGGGGAGGCATTTCCGGAGTGTGTGCCGCCCTGACAGCGGCCAGGGCAGGAATCCCTGCGGTATTGGTACATAACAGACCTGTTTTGGGCGGAAATTCCAGCAGTGAAATAAGAGTATGGATGCGGGGGGCCACAGGCGCCGGAAACCTGTTCAGTGAGGAAATGGGAATTCTGGGGATTCTGAAGCTGCGGAACCTGTACGAAAACCCGGAGTTTAATGTGATCTTCTGGGATGAGATCCTTCTGGACGCCGTATTAGAGGAAAAGAATATCCAGCTTTTTTTGAACACAAATGTGGAACAGGTCATAAGCTCAGAGGACGGGATCCGCCAGGTGGAGGGCGTACAGCAGGCAAGCGAGATCCGTTATATTTTCCGCAGCAGTTATTTTATAGATGCTACCGGAGACGGGATGGTGGGCGCCGGGGCAGGTGTTCCTTATCGGATCGGGGCTCTGCCGTATATTCCGGAAAATAAGGAAAAATCGGCAGAACTTTTGAGCTGTTCCATTCTGTATTTTATAAAGGACAGCGGGAAACCAGTAAAATTTGTGGCGCCCCGATATGCGTATGATATGGAATATGTGGAAACCCTGATCAATAAGGGGGGAAGAGTGATCAGCGAAAAGCAGACCGGAAGCGACTGCTGGTGGTTTGAATATGGAGGGCTGCGCAATACGATCACAGAAACACAGGAGATCGGCCTGGAATTAAAAAAATTGGTCTTAGGAGTATGGAATTACATTAAAAACAGCGGAAAATATCCGGAAGCAGAAACCCGGACGCTGGAATGGATCGGAAGTATTCCGGGAAAACGGGAATCCAGAAGGATGATGACGGAATATGAGCTGTCCATGGATGATATCTTAATGCAGCGGCAGTTTGAGGACGGGGCATTTTACGGAGGATGGTATATGGATTTCCATCCGGCCGGCGGCCTGAACAGTGAGGAGGAAAACTGTATTCAGATTCCGGTCAATGTGTATACACTTCCGCTGCGGTGCCTGTACAGCCGGAAAGTGCCGAACCTGGTTTTTGCCGGCAGGAACATCGGTACACGGCAGGAGGCCTTTGCATCCGCCAGGATCATGAATACCTGTGCTCTTTCCGGGCAGGCGGCTGCCGCTCTGGTAAGGGAATGCATCCGGGAAGGGCGCGCCCCCGCAGAGCTGGATAAAAGGCAGACCGAGGAAGTCTTGCAATATCTGCTTCGGGAGGATATGTTTATACCGGGACAGAAAAATCTGGATCCTGCGGATCTGGCCCGGAGGGCAAATATATCCGCCAGCTCAGAGTATCGGCTGGAGGCAGAGCCAACGGACAGAAAGATGCGTCTGACGGAGGAGTGTTTTCTTGCAGTGCCATATTCCAGAGAAGGTACCGTAAGGCTCCTGATGGATGCGGAGAAAGCAACGGAACTGAAAACAGAGCTGTATGAAGCAGACCTTCCGAACAGACTCTGCCCCGGCGCAAAAGTCAGTGAGCGGACGATCCTGATCTCAAGGGGTGAAAACTGGGTGGAAATCCCCGTTTCCAAAATGCACCCGGGAAAATTCGGCATCATTTATCTCAAAGAAAATGAAAATCTGGCTTTAAGGATCAACCGGATACGTAATCCGGGGATATTATGCGGGAGGCGGAACAGCTCGGATTATATGGATCCATGTGTGGAATGGAAGGATGAAATGCTCTATGCGGCAGCCAATCTTTCTGACGGATATGCGAGACCGTATGGAGGCGCTCATATCTGGTGCTCTCAAAAGGAGGAAAAGCCCTGGATCCTGCTGGAGTGGGACCAGCCGGTCCGATTTCATGAGATCCGGATGTATCTGGACCCGGAGCTTTCCATGGAGATTCCGTCCAGCTGTGCCGGGAGATGGGATGAAACACATAAGTTCACGATCCGGAGAGGGATGCCTCCGCAGCTGGTAAAGGCATTTACCATTGAGTATTATCAGGACAGGAAGTGGATGCACTTTTCCACAGTGAAGGAGAACTATCAGAGGATGGCAGTGGTAAAGGGGGACACCGCCGTTTCTGCGGAAAAGCTCAGGATCACTGTGGACGCGACATGGGGGGATCCAAGAGCACAGATCTATCAGGTGCGTGTTTATTAAGAATTATGGAGACAGAAATGTTTCATAAGAAAAATAAAATCAAAGGAGAAAAAAGATGAAAAAGATCAAAAAAATGGCAGCGTTACTATTAACTTTGGGACTTGCGGCATCTTGTGCCGCATGCTCTTCCGGGGAAGGCGGAACAAAAACCTCCGAAACAGAGCAGAAAACAGATGCGGAGCAGACCAATATTGTATGGGCCGGATGGGGCGGCGAGGAAGAAGCCAGCAAACCGACGTTTGAAAGGATGATGGAAGCATACCGGACGGAAACAGGACAGGAGGTCACCTGGGTGGGCTTTACCTGGGCGGATGCGGCTCAGCAGCTTCTCATCCGTGCGCAGGGAGGAGAACAGCTGGATATCTCTCAGGCGGATATCTCCATATTTAATACCCTGGCACAGGCGGACATTCTGGCGGACTGGACAGATGTATTGGGAGAGGAGTATCTGTCAGAGAATTTTGAAGAATCCGTGTTAAGCGTAGGAAATATAGACGGACAGCAGCTGGGCCTGCCCTGGACCATGGCGGCTCTTACAATGGTTTACAATCCGGAGATCCTCTCGGCTGCCGGTTGGGAAGAACCACCGGTTACACTGGAAGAATTTGAAGCCTGCATGGCGGATATCAAGGCATACAATCCGGAGATCATACCCTATGCGCTGAGCACGAAGGATGTTACATGCGGTGCGGACTTTGTCCCCTGGCTCTGGACTAATGGAGGCGGAATCTGGGATGAAGACGGAAATACGATCGTAAATAATGAAGCGGGTGTGGAGACGCTGGACTGGTATAAGGATATGCTGGATAAAGGCTATGTTTCCATGGACGTGGGAAGAAGCGAAGCACGCCAGATGTTCGCCCAGGGCAAGG
>CATLCV010000227.1 GCA_949893755.1 uncultured Lachnospiraceae bacterium
TTCCCGGCGCAGACGGCACGACGTAGATCCTGGTCTTATCCGCCCGGACGATCCTTGCCGCCTTCTTAAACTGCCCCGCACTTGCCAGGGAGCTTCCCCCAAATTTTACTACTTTTTTCATTACCCTGTTTCCTCCATGTACCTGTTGCCGGCTGTTCTAAGAAGCATTCCTAAAATAACTGTCCGTGGTGTACTGTACAGAACCTGCAATTATTTCAGGAATGATCCATAGCAGCAGATCTTCTACTCCCGGCACTCTTTTTGTATTCCTTCCAACTGACGGTCGAATCATATTATAACGCTTTCTCAAAAACTTGTAAATCAAAATTTGCACATAATTATTCAGATTATATAAAATTATTCGGAAAGTATACAGGAGATCATGTATGAGCTTCCCGGCTCCCGTTCAGGAGGACATCCGCATACTCCGCGCCGGCTGCACGTTTCAGGTCCTCCGGCCGGAGCTTTAGCTGCATGCCGATCTTGCCGCCGCTGACATAGATCCGGTCAAATCCCTGTGCGCTTGCATCCAGAACGGCGGGAAACCTTTTCTTCATCCCGATGGCTGTACAGCCGCCCCGCACATATCCGGTCACCTTCGTGATCTCCTTCACCGGAAGCATTTCCACAGACTTCTCTCCCACCGCCTTTGCCGCCTTTTTCAGATCCAGTTCTCCCTCGATGGGAATGACAAATACATAATGCTCCCCGGTCTTTCCCGTGGTCACCAGCGTCTTATATACCAGCTCGTGGGGCAGGCCGGTCAGATCCGCGGTGGAAACGCCGCTGACAAACTCGTCGCATTCATAGGTCAGATATTCATAAGGGATTCCCAGCTTATCCAGCATGCGCATGGCATTGGTCTTGAATTCTTTTTTACTCATCACTCTCTCCCCTTCCAGCATTCATGCAGCGGCTTGCGGAGCTTCTTCCGGGTCACCTCCACAAGCTGCAGAGCAGTCACATCGATCAGCGTGGTCTGAATCGGATCCCGGGAAAGAAATTTCCGGAATTCCCGCAGTAAAAGCTGCATATCCTCTGCTTTTTCCATGTTGATAAAATCCACCACGATGATCCCCGACAGATTCCGAAGCCGGATCTGCTTGGCAATCTCCTGGGCCGCTTCCAGGTTCATCTGCAGGAAAGCGTCCGGACGGCTCTTCTTGGAGACGCATTTTCCCGAGTTCACATCCACCACCGTCAGCGCCTCCGTGGGCTGTATGATCAGATAGCCGCCGTGCTTTAACCAGACCCGTTCTTTCAGCGCCTGCTCCAGGACGGTCTGGGTGCTGTACAGCTTTCCCAAAGGCAGCAGCGGATCCTCATAGAGCCGGAGCCTGTCAACAAATTCCGGCTGTTCCCTGCGGGAATACTCCAGGATCTCCTCATAAAGCTCCTGGTCTTCCACGAGGATTTCGGACAGCCCGCTTGCATATACATTTTTCAGATCCGTAAGATAGGGCCTGGCTGCCGTATACAGGCAGGAAAAACAGGTCCGTGAGCCTGCCGTCTGCTTTAATTCCCGGAACCGGTCCTTGAGCTGGGAAAGCTCCGCAAGCACGGTTTCCGGGGGCACATCCCTGGCGTTGGTCCGCACGATCACCCCGTATTCTTCATTTTTCCAGTCCTGCAGCCGCTCCTTATAGTCGTCCCGCAGAGCCCTGGGCAGCTTTGCCGACACGCCGATCCGGGTATTGCCGGAGGTAAGAACCGCATAACGCCCGGTCAGGCTGAGATTGCTGCTGACGGTGGGAGCCTTTGTCTTTACGGCTTCCCGGCTCACCTGCACGAGAAGCTCATCCCCGATGCACAGCGGCTTTTTTCCCATTTTATTTGTAAAAATGGCATGAGGGACCTGGCTGATGTCATAGTAACAGCTGATGCCGCCGATATCGATAAAGGCGGCCCCGATATTTGCCACGATATTCTGGACCTTTCCGATATAAATATTGCCCAGCGCGGCCTGCTGCCCGTCCGAATCCTGCCGGGAGCCCGGATGGATCTCCACGATCTCCCCGTCCTCGATAAAATATGTGCAGACAGATTCCTCTTCTTTGATAATCAGAATTTTCCTGGTCATTCGATATCCTTCCCCAATGCTTCCAATGTCACAAGCTTCCGGATGCCCTCTGCTCTCTCCGCCTCCGATGCCAGATCCGCATACATCTCCAGCCGGCGCCGGGTCCATGTCATGGACGCTTCGTCGATCCCGGCAAACCTGCACAGCGCGGACATCACAAGCTCCGGCTTCAGATTCTGCGCGCTTCCCGCGGCAAGCTGGAGATAAATGCCCTCTTTGGTAAGCTCCATCTGGTAGATCAGCGGACGGATGTCAGCCTCCTGCTCGCTCCGTTTCGTCTGCTTCGTGACAACAATTTCCTGCTGCCCTAAAAAGCCGGTGATCCTCTCCTGCGTGAAAACGGCTCCGATCTCATGGTATTTGCAGCCTACCAGATAATCGGCCGCCGAGACGATGGCCATTGCGGTCATTTTCTTTTCCTCCGCGATCTGCCGGAAGCTGATCACCTCCATGCCCTCGGCTGTCACGGCATTCATCCTTCGGACCGCTTCCGCGCTTGAAATGTGCCCGGCCAGTTCGATGTCAAAATATTCTCCCTGGCTGGTCAGCCCGATCCCCAGGGGGCTTGCGAAGGACATGATCATATGAGGGTTGTACCCGGCCGTAAAGGCAATGGGGATCCGGGCCCTGCGCATTACCTTCTGGAAATGCCGCATCACATCCAGATGTCCGATAAAACGCAGGTTTCCCTCTTTTTTGAACTTAATTCTGACCTTCATAGCACACCCCTCCTCCAAAGACGGACGCCCCGCAGCCGGAACACTGCTGCCGGCAGTTCGGCGTTACCGTTTCTTTCATGGCAAGCTCCCATTCCCTGCGCAGAAATTGCCTGCTTACCCCGATGTCAATAAAATCCCAGGGAAACAATTCCTCTTCGCCCCGGCTCCGCAGAGTATAAAAGTCCGGATCTACGCCGGTATTTTTAAAGGCCTGCATCCACGGCTCATTGCAAAAGGTCTCGGTCCAGGAATCAAACAGGCAGCCCAGACGGTACGCCTCCTCCAGAACCTTTCCCACTCTCCGGTCGCCCCGGGCAAATACGCCTTCTAAGATGGTCACCTCGGCATCGTGCCAGTTGTACTTCAAACTCTTCCGGTTGAGCTGTTCTGCAAACGCGTGCTTCACGATGGATGCCCGCCGTACATATTCCTCCGCCGGGCACATGGATGCCCACTGGAAGGGCGTGAAGGGCTTCGGAACAAAGAAGGAGGTGCTGGTGGTGATCTGGCATTTTCCGCGGCGCTGCTCCTTGGGGAGCTCGTAGTATCTCCGCGCCACCTTGTCCGCCAGGACTGCGATCTCCGCCATATCCTCTTCCGTCTCCGTGGGAAGCCCCAGCATGAAGTACAGCTTCACCTTGGCCCAGCCCCCGGCAAAGGCCTGTCCGGCTCCGTCTAAAATATCCTCCTCCGTGAGCCCCTTATTGATCACGTTGCGCATCCGCTGGGAACCGGCCTCCGGCGCGAAGGTCAGGCTGCTCTTGCGGATATCCTGGACCTTCTGCATGGCATCCAGGGAAAAGGCGTCGATCCGCAGGGAGGGCAGGGAAATGTTGATCCCTTTTCCCTGATATTCCTCGATCAGGAAGGTGACCAGCTCCTGCAGCCCCGAATAGTCGCTGGAGCTTAAGGAGCTGAGGCAGATCTCCTCGTGTCCGGTGTTGTCCAGCATGGCCTTTGCATATTGCTTCAAGGTATCCACACTCCGCTCCCGGGTGGGCCGGTAGATCATCCCGGCCTGGCAGAACCGGCAACCCCGGATGCATCCCCGCATAATCTCTAAGACCACCCGGTCCTGGGTTGCCTTGATAAAAGGAACCACCGGACTCATGGGGTACACCGCCTCATCCATCCCCATGACGGCCTGCTTCTTCACCTTTGCGGGGGCATGGGGGCTGACGGGATGAAAATCCGCCAGGGTGCCGTCCTCGTGATAGGACGGTTCATAGAGCCGGGGAACGTAGATCCCTTCGATCCCGGCCGCACATTCCAGAAATTCCAGGCGGCTTTTGCCTTCCTGCCGGCAGCGCCTGTAGGTATCCATCAGCTGATCGTAGACCGTCTCTCCCTCCCCGATGTAGAACAGGTCGAAGAAATCCGCCAGGGGCTCCGGATTGTAGGCACAGGGGCCGCCGCCGATGACGATGGGGGCATCCCAGGTGCGGTCAATGCTGTGCATAGGGATTTGGCTTAAGTCCAGGATCTGCAGTACATTGGTGTAGCACATCTCATACTGGAGGGTGATACCCAGGAAATCAAACTCCCGGATCGGATCCTGGGATTCCAGCGCGAACAGGGGGATCTGCCGCTCCTTCATGATCCGGTGCAGGTCCACCCAGGGGGAATAGACCCGCTCGCACCAGACATCCTCCCGGCGGTTGAACATGTCGTAGAGGATCTGGATGCCTAAGTGGGACATGCCGATCTCGTAGACGTCGGGAAAGCACATGGCGAAGCGGATGTCCACTTCATCAGGGTCCTTTGTTACACTGCCCGCCTCGCCGCCGATGTAGCGGGCGGGCTTTTCGATATTCAGTAATATTTCATCAGGTAAGGCTAGTTTTCTCATAGGATTCCTTTCGGGTTTTGTACATAGTTTACAAGCTCCGGTCTGTTTTTGCGGCGCAGGATCATGACAGGATCATCTTGCTCAAAAACAGACAGCATCTGTTGGAACTCAATTGTCAATATTATATACATTTTGAGGGAGAACTTCAAGCAAATATCTTTCATCTATCGGAATGATTTCACCTTTTACAAATAGTTGGCTCTGTTTTTTGTACGTATCCCACAAAATTTGTTATCAAAAATAGGGCTGAAGCACTCTATCAGTGCAACAGCCTCTACGTCATTTCTCCTGCTTTTTCTAAACTTATTTATTTTTCCAAATGAATGAGAAGATCATCCAGCATTGCTTCAAAAAAGTTTCCAGTGGATTGCTCATTTTTATCTTTGATATCAATCAAATCCATAATATCCTTGTCAGACAGGCAAAGAATCAGCTTCCCTGTTTCTCGGAGACTGCCCCTTGCCGCAGTAAGAGCATTTTCATCCGCTCCTCTCCTTGAGATGATCACCGCAACTCTACGCAAGGCCTTTTCATACAAATATTTTTCTGTGGTATATATCTCTTTCTGCGTAATTTGTTCATTATAGTTCTTAAATTCAAATACGATATATTTGGTATTGAAATATTGCTGAACCATATTAAAAAAGTCCTGTTTTGTTCCACTCTTGATTTTACAGCATAGATCAAATCGATACATACCATTATTTGTTTTTTCTTGGACATTCCACAATGTCAGGTAATCACCTAAAACATATTTCAAAATTGCAGTATTAATCAAACACTGTCTGCAAAACCCCATTAACTACCATCTACCAAAACAGCAGCCTTCACAATCGAAATTTCGCTCTCCACCATGCTCAGCTGCTGTCAATTGCGAGTATCAAATTTATTTACTAAAACGTTTGTTCCAGTATCGTAATATTTAATTGCTTTTTCTAATTCTGATTTTCTAAACCCACATGATTCATTATAATATTGCAAATCTTTTTATCTAATCTAATCCCATTTTCGAGCATAGTATCCAGACCGGTAACTGTCCGGAGAATATTCACTGATTTTATATTTTCTACTTCCATCGTTATCAAAAAATCCAATTTCTTGATAATCGCAGCCTCTTTTGTATATCTTGGATTTTCCGTAAGTTCTCTATAAACTGCCCTTGGTATCAAAACATTTCCATACAGTTTCTCTAATAAACCCAATTGATCTGCTTTTAGTAATGAAATGATTGGCGTAGTATCTGAAATTACTATCATGCCATCACTTCCTTCAAATAACTGATGGTTTCTAATTCTTCTTCAATTTCTTCATCTGACATTTTGATATACGGAAGCCCCATCTTCCCATATAAAGTAATTAAATCCATCTTAAAAATGCCAAGTATTTCAGCTGCTTTTCCATGTGAAATTCTGCCTTCCTGTATATACGGATATAACATCATAGCATTTCTCGCAAGTTGTTTTTCTTTGCTTTCTGGCATTGCATATGAAATCAGTTCATCTGGTAATTCCATTGTTACTGTTGTCATAACTGTTGTCCCTTCCTTCTTTACATAATGATTTATAGATATATCTTTTTCATTATAACAGATTTTTATTGTCATGAATATATAGTAAAAGGAGCAATTTGTATTGTATTTATGTTTTATCACTTCACCATAGACTTTTGTTTATCTATGTCTATTACATCATATTGGCCCATATCACAGGTAAATCCGGAGAAATTTCCTATTAGAACAAAAAACATCCGCCAGATTTTCCCTGACAGATGCTTTCTTCCGCGCCTCATTCGATTGTCCAGTCCTCCACTTCCAGATTCTGCACCCGGAGGAACTCTCTGGTATTATTTGTGACCAGAATCAGGCCTTCCGATCTCGCATGCCCGGCGATCAGCATATCCATCGGACCGATCGGCGTCCCTTTTCTCTCAAGCTCTGCCCTGACCCTGCCGTATTCTTCTGCCGCATAGTGATTAAATTCCAGAATGGAGATGGCGGAAAGGAACATGGTAAGGGCCGCGCGGTTTCTTTCCCTCGCCTGGCTCTTCTCAACACCGTGCATCAGCTCCCCGTAAGTAATTGCGGAGATACACAGTTCATCCGGGTCGTGCTTCAGAAAATTCCTGATCACTGCCTCCGGCTTCTGTTTGATCGTATAAATACAAATATTCGTGTCCAGCATATATTTCATAACGATTCACGCTCCTGCACGGCAGGCTGTTCCCGGCCATCGGACATAAAATCATCCGAAAAAAACTCAAGGCTGTTCAGAAATCCGGACCACTTGTTGTCCTTTGGCATCAGGATGACAAGATCCCCCATCTTGCTGACCGCCACTTCATTCCCGGAAAAACGGCATTCCTTTGGCAATCGGACCGCCTGGCTCCTGCCATTTTCAAATAACTTCGCAGTCATCATAGCAATGCACCTCCTTATGCTCTTAATATATATTATGATATATACCATGTCAAGGGGCGCAGGCATATTCTGCACTCCACGATCTCACTACAACCGATTCAGCTTCATCATAAGCGAATGAGGCAGGATCTTTCCTGCTGCCTGATATGCCAGATAGAAGCGTCCCGGCGTGTAACACGCCTTCCCTTTTTCCGCTCTCTTTAATGTCTCAACCGCCACTTTTCGGGTATCCAGATAGGGAAGCTTTCCGATTTTCGATTTGCTTGCCTTTTCAACATCGATGGGATTCATCTCAGTCGCCATATTTCCCGGACACAGTACACACGCATGGATTCCCTCTGACTTCCATTCTTCATGGAGCGCTCTGCCAAGATATGTCAGATATGACTTCGTGCTGCTGTAAACTCCCTGACCGGCAATCGGCACAAAAGAACTGACCGAACTTGTAAATACGGCTATGCCGCCTTTTTCCATGTAAGGCAGGCAGAGCCTTGCCATTGCCGTACTTCCTTTTATATTCAGATTCACCATCATAAACAGCTCTTCTAATGTTCTCTCGCCAAATTTCCCGCTTTTACAGACTCCGGCATTATTTACCAGGATTCTGATCTGCGGTTTCTCTTTTTCCAGCAATTCTTCTAACTGCCGATAAGAAGCTTCATCTGCAAGGTCAAGTCCCAGCGCTCGTATTTTCACTTTCTCATAGCGTTTTGCCAGTTTTTCAAGCCGTTCTTTTCTCCGTGCGATCAGCCAGATTTCCTCCACTTCCGGATAATTCTCTGCCACCGCGCTGAAAAAATCCACGCCGAGACCTGACGAAGCCCCTGTGATCACAGCTGTTTTCATTTTATTATTCCTCCTCATAACTGAATTCATACTCCTAAAAAAGATGCAGAATCTGATTGATATAAAAAGAACAATGAAGCCGGAAAATTTCTTCTTCATTTTCAAAATCGATTCCCGTAACCTTTTTTATTTTGCTCAGGCGGTAGTTCAATGTATTTCTATGCAGATACAGTTCTGCCGCTGTTTTCTTTCCGTTTCTCCCATTCTTCACATAAATCCGCAAGGTGTTCAGCAGCTGAAGCTCCTGCGTAAGATCATAAACATGAAGCTTTTCCAACGCCGGGTGTATATAACTGCGCAGCAATTGATCGCTTCTGACAGAAAGCAGAATATGAAAAAATCGATAATCTTCATAAAAGCATAATTTATCCTCGTTTTCAATTTTCTCGGCGATCTCACATCCCTTCCTCGCAAGGCGTTCGTTCTCTGCAAATTCCCGGATATTCTCAAAAGCCGGACTGACACCGATTCTTTTTATATATTTGGCAAACTCCGCCTGCCATTGCGGCTCTCCCAGCGCCTCTACATCCTGTTCTGCAAATATAGCATCCATGCGTTCCTCATATACCATGATAACCGCCGCCGGAAACATATTTTGAAGATTTCTTTGTAAATAGCGCAGATCATAGACAGATTCACTTTTCGGCAAAAACACTACGCTTCGCAGCTTACCGGGCATCTCAGGCTCTCCGCCTGCTTCTCCTTTTTCCTCCACAACACCCCTCAGCATATTCAAAAGATATGTTTCCATTCCATTTATCAACAGTGTATGAAAATCTGGTAAGCGTTTCAGCGTCTCCGACATCAGCCCGCTGAATCTTGGCAAATACCTCAAATGATACGGCAATACTCCCTTTTCATTATCTATGAGTACCAGATAACCGATCGGCCTGCGTTCATAAAACACCAGACTGCAAAGCTTTTTTTCTACAGCCGGCATACATTTTATCGGAAACGCCTCTGCCGTGTCCGGTGAAACCGTATTGGGAAACGTCCTGCT
>CATLCV010000228.1 GCA_949893755.1 uncultured Lachnospiraceae bacterium
CTTATACCCACGCGCCAGAAATACTTCCAGATCCCGCGCCAGGCTGGTCGGCTTACAGGAAATATACAGGATATGCTCCACCCCATAACGAATGATCTTGTCCAACGCCTTCGGATGAATCCCGTCTCTGGGCGGATCCAGCACGATCACGTCCGGTTTTTCCCCGATCTCATCCAATACTTTGAACACATCGCCTGCAAGAAACCGGCAGTTGTCCAGTCCGTTTTTCGCGGCATTTTCCCTTGCTGCCTCCACCGCTTCCTCCACGATCTCCACCCCGATGACCTGTCCCGCCACCGGAGCCAGCACCTGTGCGATCGTCCCCGTTCCGCTGAACAGGTCAAAGACTGTCAGATCCCGGATATCGCCGATGTATTCCCTGACCGTCCCATACAGTACTTCCGCGCCGCGGGAATTGGGCTGAAAGAAGGAAAATGGGGTCACCTTAAAATCCATCCCCAGAAGCTTTTCCGTAAAATAGTCCTGTCCGTAGAGAAGCTCTGTCCTGTCGCTTCTCACTACATCCGACAGAGAGTCATTATAAATATGAAGGATCCCTGCGATCTCTCCCTCCAACTCCAGTCCCAGAAGCCGTTCTGCCAAAGGCCCAATGTCATGCTCCTCCTGTGTGGTGGTCACAAGATTGACCAGCAGCTCGCCGGTAGCATTTCCCCGGCGCAGCAGCAGATGTCTCAGATACCCCTGGTGCTGAAGCTTTTTATAATAGGAAGTGCCCCGCTCCCGAAAATATTGCAGTACGCAGTCCAGTACAGCCGTCATGTCCCTGTGTACCAGCCTGCAGTCTGACACGGTCAGTACATCATAAGTACTTCCTTTTTTATGAAGTCCCAGCGACAAGGGCCCGTCCTTATACGCATCGCCAAAAGAAAATTCCATTTTATTCCGGTAGCCGAACTCCTCCGGGCTGCCCAGAATCCCTTCGAATTCATAGCTTCGCCCGGGCGCCAGCGCCTGATCCAGGATCCGCTTGACCTGTCCGGCCTTCATCTCCAGCTGCGCTTCATAGGACATGGTCTGGTACATGCACCCTCCGCAGGCCGGAAACTGGCGGCAGACAGGCTCTCTCGTTTCCAGAGGCGACGGTTCGAGCACCTCCAGAAGCCGCCCCTGAGCGACACCCTGCTTAAACTTCTGGACCATGAAACGGATCTTCTGACCCGGAATCCCGTTTTTTACAACTACATACTGCTTCTCATCTGCCGCATAGACGTTTCCCTTGTTGGGGAAATCTACCGACTCAATGACTCCCTCATATATCTGCCCTTTTTTCATTTCTTCCCCTTATCATCCTGCCAGCCGCACTCTTTTACGGCAGTTCCTGACGCAACACAAAAAGAGGCAGAGTGCAACACCACATCCTGCCCTGAGTCTTTCACTCTCATACATTCTTTCGACAGATGTCTGAGAGAAATGACATCAAAAAAATATGTATCTGTCCACTAATCCCACAGATACACCCGCAATCCCATAAAAATTGCCTTCGGCAATTGGGCCTGCTCCTGCGATTTATATATGGATAGCGCCCAAATACATGCGCTATCCTGCTCTGCTCAACTATAAAATTCTCCGTCAAATATCAAGCTGTCTTCCCGAAGCTTATACCGGATCTTCCTCGCTGAAGTAATCATCGAAATCATCATCAAAATCTTCCTCGAAGTCTTCCAGATAATCCGGTGTCACGAACTTATACACTGCAAACGCGATTGCCGCAACCGCTGCGATCGCCCCGATGATCGCCAGTACCCATACGATCGTATTTTTCTGCTTTTCCGCCTCTGTTCTGTGAAGAAGTTCCTTTAACTTTGTCTCCGCGATCAATCCTTCCACCTTGCTCATAGCATCCATATTCTTTTCCGTCCTTTCCCAATCTGATCTAGGTTTCACTTGTTTTTTATTATAACACTAACGTTTTCAGATTACTACTAAATTATTTGATTTTTTTAAAATTTCATATATTTTGTTACAATTTTTGAAGCTTCGCAAAGGATGCGAACATCTTCCGTACCCCTGCCGAATCGAACTCTACGGTCACCTCATAATCCCTTCCGCCTTCCGTGATCACCTTCACCGTGCCTTCCCCGAACTTCATGTGGCTGACCCGGTCTCCTACCGTATAGTCCAGCCCCTTTCCCTTCGTTACTGTGAACTGCTTTGCCGCGGAATGGCTCTGGAAGGGCTGCTGATGAAATGCCTTTCTCGCCTGCTGCTTGGCATTGGACAACGGCGCGGTCCGCTCCTCCTTTTCAAACATCCGCCTCTCCGTCTCCAAAAGCTCCGCCGGAATCTCATTCAAAAACCGGGACATGGGATTGAACCGGATCTCGCCCCGGAGCATCCGCTGCTTCGCGCAGCTTACAGTCAGTTTTTTCTCCGCTCTCGTAATGCCCACATAGCACAGGCGACGCTCCTCCTCCAGGTCCTCCGGATCGTCCAGGCACATGGCGCTGGGAAACAGCCCGTCCTCCAGCCCGGCCAGGTATACATGGGGAAACTCCAGCCCCTTCGCGCTGTGCAGCGTCATCAGCACCACATAATCCTGGTTCTCGTCCAGGCTGTCGATATCCGCAACAAGCGCCACCTCTTCCAGGAATCCGCTGAGTGTCGGCCGATCCCCCGCTTCCTCACAGGCCTCCTCATAGGACACGATCTTGCTCACCAGCTCGTCGATATTCTGGATCCTTGCTTCTGCATCTTCTTTATCCTCTGCATCCAGGCTCTCTATGTACGCGGTCCGCTCCAGGATCTCTTCCATCAGCTTCGAAACCGGGATCTGGTCTGCCCTGCTTTTGAAATATTCAATGAGAGCCACAAAGGAATCTAACTTTGCGGCTGCCCGTCCAATATTCGGGATCAGATCCAGTCCCTGCAGCGCGCTGTAAAAGCTGATGCCCCGGGCTGATGCTGATTCCTGCACCCGGTTGATGGTGGTCAGGCCGATCCCCCGCTTCGGCACATTGACGATCCGCCGCACTGCCAGGTCATCCCTCCCGTTATCAATGGTCTTCAGATACGCCAGAAGATCCTTGATCTCCCTGCGGGCATAGAAATTGATCCCGCCCACGATCTTATAGGGAATATTGGATGCCACAAACTTTTCCTCAAAAAGGCGGGACTGGGCATTGGTCCGGTAAAGGACGGCGCAGTCATTGTAGCGCATCCCCTCTTCTACCTGGCTTCTGATGTCCTCCGCGACAAAATCCGCCTCGTCAAAGGCGTTATAGAACTGGCGGAACCGGATCGGAGCCCCTTCCCCGTTATCCGTCCAGAGGGTCTTGTCCTTTCTCCCCAGGTTGTGCCGGATCACTGCATTGGCCGCATTCAGGATATTGCCTGTGGAACGGTAGTTCTGCTCCAGCTTGATGACCCTTGCGTCCTGAAATTCCTCCTCAAAATTCAGGATATTCCGGATATTCGCCCCCCGGAACTTATAGATCGACTGATCGTCATCCCCCACCACACACAGGTTTTGATACTTGGACGCCAAAAGGCTGATGAATTTGAACTGAACCGTATTCGTATCCTGATACTCGTCCACCATGATATACCGGAACCGTTCCTGATAATACTCCAGCACATCCGGCTGTGTCTCGAAGAGCTGCACCGTCCGCAGCAACAGATCGTCAAAATCCAGCGCATTGCTGGCACGCAGCTGGCTTTCGTACTCCCGGTATACCTTCGCGATATTTTTCATTCCGTAATTGCCCTCCGCCCGGGCTTCATACGCATCCGGCGTCAGTGTCAGGTCCTTTGCGGAGGAAATAGCGGCCAGAAGAGAGCTTTCCTTATAGGCCTTCGTATCAATATTCAGCCTTTTGCAGATCTCTTTCATCAGTGTCTTCTGGTCGTCGCTGTCATAGATGGTAAAATTATTTTCATATCCCAGCCGGTCAATATGCCTTCTCAGGATCCGGACGCAGGCTGAATGGAAGGTGCTCACCCAGACGCTCTCCGCGCCGAAGCTCACCAGACGGTCCACCCGCTCCCGCATCTCCCCTGCCGCCTTGTTGGTAAATGTGATGGCCAGGATGTTCCATGGATTGACCCCTTTTTCTTCCATCAGGTAGGCAATCCTGTGGGTCAGCACCCTGGTCTTCCCGGAGCCTGCCCCCGCCAGGATGAGAAGCGGCCCTTCCGTATGGTATACGGCCTCCCTCTGCTGTTCATTCAATGAATCATATATACTCATAATCTTCTCCTTTTTGTACGGCTGTCATTCTTCATGACCGTTTCCGGCTCATCCGTATTTCTCGCGGAGTACAGCCGTAGACCTCATGGAACATTTTATTGAACAGCTTATAATTCGTAAATCCATGCTTTTCCGCCAGCTCCATGATCCCAAATTCGGTATTGCATATTTCCTGATAAATGTGCATCAGGCGCACCTGGTTGACATACCTTGTAAATGTCACGCCCATATTTTTCCGGAAAAAACGGCTGAAATATTCCCTGCTCAGATAGAAATGTGCGGCGATGCTTTCCAAGGAGATCAGCTCTTTGTGGTGAAGCTCAATGTATTCGATGATCTCCTCCATCCGCTCCAGGTTCTCCCGCTTTTCCGGCTTCTGCACCCATTCCCCGGTCTCCGCAAACTGATTGACCAGCTCGAAAAATATTTCCATCGCAATGGCCTGGCTTTTCAGCTTATACCCTGTGGGATGCATGACATACAAAGGCGGAAGCCCTTTTAACAGCTCGCAGATCTCCAGATACGCATCCAGCTTCTCCTTCTGCAGCTCGGCCCTGGCGCATTGAAAATGGTATTCGTCCAGGTTCGGGATAAAATTCTTCATGCTGCTGCGGGAAAAATGGATGACTACCATCATGGATTCCCCTCTGCACCGGAACTCATGCAGCTGGTTGGAATCGATCACCACAAACTCTCCGGCCACCACCGGATAATCCTTTCCCTCGATGGATATCTTCGCATTTCCATTCAGGATATAGATCAGCTCAACCGCCGAATGCCAGTGGACCGGATTATATTTCCGGATATTCGTATAATAATGAATCTGCACTCCGGTCCGCTCCAGTTTAAATAACGGCTCATAAATCATATTTCGGTCTGCCTTTCCCCGTACTTGAAAACAGCAGGCCCCGGATCATCCGGCACCTGCCTGTCCTCTATAAAAAACAAATACATTCCTCCAGGATTTTTTTAACCTGATCAGGCCCTTGACGCGCCGTCTACGGACAGCACTTCTCCTGTCACATAGGAAGCCATGTCGCTGGCCAGGAATAAAAATGCGTTCGCAACATCCTCCGGTTCCCCGATCCTGCGCAGCGGGATCGTTGCGATCAGCGGCTGGATCATGGAATCCGGGAGCGCCGCTACCATGTCGGTCTTTGTGATTCCGGGAGCCACCGCGTTCACACGGATATTGCTCGGTCCCAACTCTCTTGCCAGAGAGAGCGTCAGGCCGTTCACCGCAAACTTACTTGTAGGGTAGGCAACGCCTCCGGGCTGTCCGGAAATGCTGACCATGGAGCTGGTATTCAGGATGCATCCGCCTCCCTGCTCCTTCATGATCTTAACGACCGGATGGATCGCATTGAAGATTGCGTTCACATTCAGCTTCATCACCTTTTCAAACTGCCCTGCTTTATATTGATCGATCTTCGTGCTGTCCGATACACCGGCATTATTGACCAGGATGTCGATTCTTCCATACTTATCCCTGATCTCCTGAATGGCCTTGTCCATCTCCTCCTCATTGGTCAGATCCGGATGCGCACCCTCCACCGGCCAGTCCGGATTCTCCGCCTTCAGAGAAGCAAGCGCCTTCTCCACAGTCTCTTCCCTTGATCCGAACAGAATGACCTTTGCGCCGTTCTCCAGATACTTTTTCACGACGGCGTATCCAATCCCTCTTGTACCTCCGGTTACGACAGCTACCTTGTCTTTTAACATCATAAAATCCTCCTCATGATCTGAAACATTTGCACTAAGATTATCATAATTTCATGGAAAATGGAAGCCCTTTTGTGAAACTTCAACAATAAATCTTTTCCTTGCTATCTGGTTTTAAATACTATATAATAATACCATCGAGGTGATAACATGAAAATAGACGCAAGTGATATGCTGAACAGCATTTTAGAAAGCCTTTCCCGGATCGACTATATCCATGCGGATGAGATTCCGAATATTGACCTGTATATGGATCAGGTGACCACCTTCATGGATTCGCAGCTCTCCTCGACCCGGCGCTACGAGCAGGACAAGATCCTGACCAAGACCATGATCAACAATTATGCCAAGAACAACCTTCTTCCCCCGCCGGTCCGGAAGAAGTATACAAAAGAACATGTACTGATCCTGATCTTCATATATTATTTTAAAAATATCCTGTCCATCAAGGATATCGAGATGCTTCTGCACCCTCTCACGGAAAAGTATTTCCACAAGGAGGATGCCTTCAATCTCACGTCCATTTATGAAGAAGTCTGTTCGATGGAAAAAGCAGATGTCGAGCCGCTCATGGAAGAAATGAAAAGCATCTATGCAAGGGCCATGGATTCCTTCACGGAGGCTCCGGAGGAGGATCAGGCATACCTGCAGCTCTTCTCCCTGATCTGCAGTCTCAGCTTTGATGTATATGTAAAAAAGATGATCATTGAAAAGCTGATCGATTCCATGCCGGAGCTCAAATAGGTTCCGGAGCTGTCTATAAAACCGCCCTGGATTCCGTGAGAATTTTCCGGATTCCGGGGCGGCTGTACTGTAAGCTCCACTCCTACTGTCAATCTGCCGGGTCCTCCTGGTCGATCCGCGCAAACACCATATCATACCCGTCGTTTCCATAATTCAAAGAACGGTTTACACGGCTGATCGTCGCCGTGGAGGCGCCTGTCTTTTCCGCGATTTCCAGATAAGTCTTCTTTTCCCTCAGCATTTTCGCCACCTCAAACCGCTGCGAAAGGGACAGCAGTTCATTGATCGTACAGATATCCTCAAAAAAGGTATAGCACTCCTCTTTGTCTTTTAAGCTCAGTATTGCGCTAAACAAATAATCAACCGCCTCTGTTCTAATCTTCTTACTCATAAAGCCCTCTCCTTTGTTACTCCGTTACCATTAACAGCCTTTTCCATTTTAGCACACTAAACTTTTAAAGTCCATACTTCCATATATTTTTCCGGAAAGTCCTCACCAGTCTCTGATCCCCACATATAGTAATAAAGATTGAGATATCATTTTTCAGGAGGGTTTATGAAAAAGCGTTTGATTGCCTTACTTCTTACTACGGCTCTCGCCGGTCTGACATTCACGGCCTGCGGGGAAAAACAGACACAAGAGACTGCAAAGCCAGAGGAAAAGACCGAAGAAACCACATCGTCCGCAGCTGCGCCTGCACCGGAAAAGGAAATGACGGACATCACGTTAAATGAAGTGGCCCACTCCATTTTTTACGCGCCCATGTATGTTGCCATCGAGGAAGGATATTTTGAGGAGGAAAATATCCGGCTTGATCTGGTCTGCGGATTCGGGGCCGACAAGGTTATGACCGCCGTGCTTTCCGGCGAAGCGGATATCGGATTTATGGGATCAGAATCTTCGATCTATACCTATAACGAAGGTGCAAATGATTATGTGGTCAATTTTGCCCAGCTCACCCAGCGGGCCGGCAACTTCCTTGTTGCCCGGGAGGAAATGCCGGAATTTTCATGGAATGACTTGAAGGGGAAGACGGTTCTCGGAGGAAGAAAAGGCGGAATGCCGGAAATGGTCTTTGAATTTATTTTGAAAGAAAACGGGATCGACCCTGCTTCGGATCTGGAGATCAACCAGAGCATTGACTTCGGCGCTACTGCCGCGGCATTTTCGGAAAATCAGGGGGATTTTACGGTAGAATTTGAGCCAGGGGCAACCGCCCTGGAGACAGAAGGCAAGGGCTATGTCGTAGCATCCCTCGGGGAAGACAGCGGATACGTCCCCTATACAGCTTACAGCGCAAAGCAGAGCTTTATGGATGAGCATCCGGAGACGATCCAGAGCTTTGTCAATGCGCTCCAGAAAGGCATGGATTATGTACAGTCCCATACCCCGGAAGAGATTGCCAAGGTGATCGAACCTCAATTTCCGGAATCGGACCTGGAAACCATTACTACGATCGTGACCAGATATTATGACCAGGATACATGGAAAGAAAATCTAATCTTTGAAAAATCCAGCTTTGAACTGCTCCAGGATATTCTGGAGAGCGCCGGAGAATTAGAAAAGCGTGCGCCTTATGAAGATCTGGTAACAACGACCTATGCTGAGACAGCAGTAAAATAAGATTAAAGGCAAGCTCGGGAGAGGCATTCCCCGTAAGGGGGATGCCTGCCCGCGGCAGTCCTTCTATATTTCTTCTATCATTTTTCCATATCCTGACTTCACAAAATATTATAGGTTTGTTAACAATCCGTTCAAAAATGTATCACATTTTTTCCACAACTCAAAGATATAATATAATTGTTCGAAGATAAGAACACTTTTTCATAAACTTTTTCCCCCTTTGAGTCACAGCAATGTGGCTCTTTCCTTTTGCAAAGAAATATTGTTTTTTCGAACGGCTCACACCTGTTTCAGGAGTGAGCCGCAATAAAAACCATATTCAGATCTTTTGGAAACGGAAAGAAATTCCTTTATTCATACTCATCTTCAAACGGATCGTCATAATCATCCGAATCGTCATAACCGTCCGAATTTCTTGACACAATTCCCAGTACAAGGAAGATCAGGCCGAGCACCGCCCCTC
>CATLCV010000229.1 GCA_949893755.1 uncultured Lachnospiraceae bacterium
CTATAGGATGCCCTAAGATGCAGTCAGAACCAAACAGGGCATCCAATGGGATGCCTTAAAATACTGTCAAAATCAACTCAGGCATCCATATGGATGCCCATGGAAAGGAGTGATTGTATTATGGAGAAAGCGTTGGCTTATGTATGCTGCCCTGCGGACGCAGGGAAAGCGAAGATGCAGAAATACTGCCGGAAAATCTATGAATTGGGGTATGTCCCGATCTGCCCGCAGTTTATTTTCGCGCCGTTTCTGGAGGAAGGGGAAGCGGAGGATATGCAGGCATTCCAAAGAATGTCCCACATGGTGCTTCGGAGATGCCGGATGGTGGTGGTCTGCGGAAAAGAAATGACTGGTACGATGAATACGGAGATCAGCATGGCAGACCGGCTCCATATCATCTGCACGACCCTGGACGGGCTGATCCGGATCAAGGAGACACAGTGAGATGGAAGAAAAACGCAGGCTGAGGGAGGAATATGGGCGGCTCCAGCAATGGGTCACCCATCTGGGAAACCGGATCCATGCCGAAAGTAAGGGGTATATTTTCCTTGAGCCGCAGGAACTGGAGAGATTGGAGGAAATGGTGAAAAGGGGAAACCGAAGGCTGGGATTGCTCAGAAAGCGCCTGGGGATTGCGGAAATCGGGTTGCCGTGGTTCCAGTTCTATGAAATTGTGAAGGAAAATTTCACAAAATTTCTTCCAAAGAAGTACCGGGATTACCAAGTCCAGATTGTTCCCATAAAAAAGGGAGGCTGCATTGTAAGCGCATTAACGCTCGGGAAAGAAGGTGCCCCGGAACTGCCTGCGTTAGAGATTGAGGGATACACAGACCAGGTATCAGATGGTGCAGACGCATGGAGCATGCTGGGACGGATCGCAAAGGATTATAAAAAATTGATCTGCCCAGAAAGGAATCATCAAAGGGAACGCTGAAAGCTTGCATCGAATCTGCCGGGTGGAGGCGAAGAAACGGGTGGTACTCGCACTGCAAGCATAGCGTTTGGATATCCCAAACGCGACTTTGGGGAGAACCCCAAGCCCCCGGAGCAGAGATTGGAAGGACTGTCTCAGGGACAGAAAAAAATTTAGAAGCAAAAAATATAAATGAGATACCACATGCATGTTTAAAAATGGATTCAGAAGTGAAAAGGAGAGGAAGAAATTTATGGGATGGTTATTAAGCGGCATTATGTTTGGCGGAGTGATCGGTGTGTTTATGACCTGTATCGTCATTGTGGGAGGGCGGGGCGACCAGATGATGGAACGTGCCAGGATGGAGTCGGAATGGAAGAAGCGGGACTCCGGGGGTAAGAAGGTGATCCGGTTCGTAGACCGGTTCAACCACAGCCTGTTCTACATCGAGGATGGAGACCCCATCCAGCTGTTCACCAACAAAGGGGAACGGAAATTTTGTATCTGCCATTACCTGGATGACCTGCATGCCAGAATTGACGGGAAAGAGTGGGCGCTGTGGGAGTTTGCCAAAACGATGGCAAAAAATGAGGTTGTGTATATGCCGCTGAAAATGCATGTGGAAAAGCGGAAAGGAGGTGCTGTGTAATGAAAAAACGATATATCGCGGGAATCATGGTTCTGACAACACTGGCAGGATGCGTGATCTGGAAAAGGAGACGGGGATAAGATGGCAGAAGATATGAGAAAGGCAGTCTATATGGAGTTTCACCGGAAACCTGCGGATGAGAATGAGATGCTCCATTCCGTGTTCCCAGGAGAAAAGTGGAGGGTGCAGATTGAAAAGATCATAGAGTTGCCCAGGGAAGAATTCCTGGGTTTTGCAGATGAACTCTATGGACATTTCGCGTTTCTCTATGACAACGGGGAATATATGTATTTTGATGAGGACGAAGGCTGTGCCCACTGCCTTCTGGTTATGACACCGGATCGCAGGGAAGGGATTCTGGCACAGGCGGAAGGTTTTCCATATGTCCGTTATGGCGCTTATGTTCCGGACTGCAATGTGCTGGATCTGTCCGGGATTTCGGTGGAGAGCCAGATACCGAGAACCAGTATTCCGGAACGCCCGATCACGATGCAGAATCCTGCGATACAGAATCCGAAGAACGGGAATAGAAGTGAAACATATAAAAATCGCACAAAGGAAAGGGAAGAACGATGAGGAAACGGAACCATGTGATACCCGTCCGGCTCAATGCCAAGGAACTGCGGTATCTGGAGGAACAGGTGAAAAAGAGCGGGCTTGCGCGTGAGGAATATCTGCGCACCCTGATCATGGGCGGGGAAGTCCATGCCAAGCCCTGTGAGCATCACGCCGATCTGCTTCGGAAGATCGCAGGTTTATGCAATAACGCCAACCAGCTTGCCCACGTAGCGAATGCTTCCGGTTCGGCCAGTCAGGAAAGCCTCCGGGAAATGCTCCGGATATCCCGAGAAACCTGGCAGCTTGTAAAAGAGGAATGGTGAAAGAGATTGGCGTATACCAGTATCATTCCCGTCCACCGCCTGGATTCCTCGATAGCCTATATCAAGGATGAAAAGAAAACCTCGAAAAGAACAGAGGCGGGTTCCCTGGAAGAAGCGGTCGCCTATGCCATGAACCGGGAGAAAACCGAGCAGGCAGTTTTTGAGGATGCCATCGGATGCACCTGTGATTCCGCTTTTGCGGATATGGTGGCCACCAAGAAGCGGTTCCATAAGATGGAAGGCGTACAAGGTTACCACCTGATCCAGAGCTTTGCGGAGGGAGAAGTGACACCCGAACTGGCGCACCTGATCGGGCAGGAATTAGCGGACGAACTACTAAAAGGAAAGTTCGAGGCAGTGGTCACCACACATCTGAATACCCGTCATTATCACAATCATATCGTCTTTAATTCAGTCAGCATGGAAGATGGCAGGAAATACCACAGCAGCGCAAAAAGTTATTATGAGGAAGTCCGTAAACGATCAGACGCAATCTGTGTGAAATACGGTTTGTCTGTGATTCCGGAAAAGGGCGGTAAAGGGAAATCCTACTCACAATGGCAGGCTGAAAGGGACGGAAAGCCTACCTGGAGGACAGCCATCCGCATGGATATCAAGGAGGCAGTACAAGAATGCTTTACCTGGAAACAGTTCCTGGCACAGATGGAGCAGAGGGGATATGTGTGGAAACTGAACCAGAAATATCCTGCCTTAAAGGCTCCAGGGATGGAGCGGTACGTACGCCTGAAAAGCCTGGGGAAGAATTATACGGAGACAGCGATCCGGGAATGGATCCTGAAGCCGAAACGGAAGGAACGCATCCGTCCAGAAGAGAAAGCATGGAATAAAAACCAGAGCGGAAAAAAGGTTTCTTCCCGGAAGAAACTGACAGGTCTGCAGGCACTGTATTATTCCTACCTTTATCAGATGGGTGTGCTGAAAAAGCGTCCTCCCAGAGTCTCCTACCTGGTACGTGAGGACATCCGGCAGTTAGACCGGAGGATCACGCAGATGGAGTTTCTGCAAAAACATGAGATCACCACAAGGGAGAAGATGGTTCCGTTCCGTGCGGCCAGAGAGGAACAGATCGTGTCTCTTTTAAAGGAGCGCAGGCGGCTGTACCGGACACAGCCGGATTCTCCACGGATCGGGGAGATCAAAGAACAGCTTAAGAAACTCCGCAAGGAGATCAAAATGTCTGTAGAGATTGAAAAGCATTCCAAAGAGATGGAGGAACGGATGCGTCAGGCGGAGCAGCAGAATCAGCAGAAGGAAAATCAGAGATCAGCAGGAAAGGAGGACATCAAATGGCAGAAATAAAGCAGGAAGAAACGGTAACTCAGGAAGAAATGGAACAGGCAGGCTATGTAGGGATTCCGGTCACCTATTATCCCATCAATGAAGATATGGCACGCAGGGCAAAAGAGATGAACAGTTTTTTTGATTATCAACCCGGCAGCGCCACCAAAGAATACCGGCATTGTGTGAATCAGGCTGTGAAGATTGCTGAACAGCAGAAAGAGAGGGCAGATCCCATTTACCATGAAAAGATAGACCGATTGGTAGATACTTATGCCCGGAAACTGGCTGATAACATGAATAAAAGATATGAGATTGACGCACGTGTGCCGTCGGTGATGGTCGCAGGTCCGGCGAATTTTCCGACGAGGAAAAAGGAGAAGCAGAATGCCGCAAGAGACAGCAATATGGAGGAATGGAGGCAGGTACAGGGAATCCTGGATAAGATCCGGAGTACAGGGATGGGTGGTATCCGCTCTGACCATCCCCAGGCCATCGGGCAGTTGGAGCAGAAGCTGGAGCGGTTGGAGAACTCCCAGAAGCTGATGAAGGATGTCAACGCATTCTATCGTAAAAATAAAACACTGGAAGGATGTCCGTTGTTAAATAAGGAACTGACTCATCGGCTTGAAGCATCCATGGAACAGCCCTGGCATTATGAATCCAAACCGTTTGCGTCATATATGTTATCGAACAACAGCGCCGAGATCCGGCGGCTAAAGAAACGTATTGGGGAATTGAAACAGAACGCAGAGGTCGGCTTCTGCGGATGGGAGTTTGACGGAGGAAAAGCAGTGGTGAATCAGGAAGCAGGACGGCTGCAGCTTGTGTTTGGGGAAAAGCCATCTCCGGAACATCGTGCCCAGCTCAAAGCCAATGGATTCCGCTGGGCACCCAAGGCCGGGGTATGGCAGAGACTGCTGAACCGGCAGGCAATCCAGGCGGCAGGGAGGATGGAGTTTGTCCGTCCGCTTTCTGGTCAGACTCCACAGGAATTACAGCCGAACGCAGGGAAGCAGGTGGAAAAACAGAAATCAATGCAACGCTGATCAGATGATTATTTTTTATCTGTAAAGGAATTGATGCGGAATAGTCGGCAGCTCATTAAGCGACTATTTCGTATTTCTTTAAGAAATACATAAGTGGGAAGGAGGATGAGCGATATGAACCTTGGAGGTGAGGCGGCGGATCAAGTCGTCCGTTATTCTTTGGAAGGGATCGACCATGGGCTGCGGCTGTCCGGAACGATGGCAAAGAACCTTGCGGTCTTCCTTGCGGCAGTCATGCGGAATAACCAGAAGAGCTATGGAAAGATCTCCATGTCCCGGATGCTGAGAGAAAACAGGCCGCTGAAATTTTTCACTATCCCGTCAAACCGTATCCATGAGTTTGCGAAGGAAGGAAAAAAGCGCGGCCTGCCCTATGTGGTAATCCGTGACAGAAAGAATCCAAAGCTGTGCGAGCTGATGGTATTTGCGGATGACGCGGCGAAGGTCAACCGGGTCATGGATCAGATGAACCTGGACTTCTTAAGATCGGAGAATGGGGAAGCCGTTCAGGAGAACGTGAGGGAGGCGGAAAGAATCCATCCAACCGGAAAATCCCAGGAGACCGAAAACGCATTCCGTCCAGAGCAGGATTTCGCAGTAAGGACGGAAACCGTGGAAATGCCGGAGGGAGAGATTCAGTTCGAACTCAGTGATTTTGAGGATGACTTTAATGTGGGAGAACTGTCGGGAATGGATCAAATGGAACCGGAAAATTTTACCCAGGCGCAAGAGGGAAAGAGTCTGTCCGAACCTTCCTTGCGCAGCAGAGATATTTCTACCGGGCAGGGGGAGCGGAATAAGAAGCCGTCCGTGCGGAAGGAATTAAACCAGATTAAGAAGGAAAAGGAAGCCGGAAGGAGACGGAACCAGAAAGACCGGAGCCGTGGAAAACGTCCGGGCAGGAAGAAGATAAAGGGAAAAGAGAAAGGAAGGTGAGGCAATGGATCTATCACAGTATTTACAGAACGGAGAGGAAAACCAGGCAGAGCCAGAACAGCAGTTATCGAAGGAGGAATACGCCGCCTTAAAGAAACAGCAGCGGGAGGAAGTCTGGGGAGAAGTGGATTCGAAAGCACAGGAGGTTTTCCAGAACGGGGAATCCTTGAAAGGATTTTTAAATTTCATGGCACAGTGCAAGCCGCAGAAAGCGGCCAACCTGTTACTCCTGTATGGGCAGAATCCAGAGATCCGGCAGGTCAAGACTTTTGACGGGTGGAAAAGGGAACGTAAAACCCTGCGTCCGGGCGTCCATGGTTATACATTTATTGCGGATCAGAATTATGAAAAGGATGGAGAGATCCGGCAGGGATATGTGATCACAAAGGCTTATGACATCAGCCAGATCCGCACGAAGCCGCCGGAACCGCCGGAGCCAAAGCCCATTCAGGTGCTGCTGGGTGCTCTTTTAAAGAACCCGGAAACAAAAGTCAGCATCGGGTATCAGCTGCCGGAGAAGGTGCAGGCACAGTATATCCCAAGACAGCGGACGATCTTTGCCCGTAACGGGATGAGTGAGGAAGTGACGTTCCATGCCATTAACCGGGAGATGGCATGCGCTGCCATGGATTCCCATGACGGTACTTACAGCCGTACCGCTGTATCTCCACAGGCATTCTGCGCCGCCTATGTATTGGCCCAGAAATATGGGGTGAATAATTCCGGGTTTCAGTTTGATAAAGTATGTGAGATGCAAGAATATGGGAAGAAAGACCCACAGGAACTCCGTGCGTTTATCGGGAATGTGAAGAACGCAGTCTATATGGTCTCCCGGCATATCGACCGCAACTTAGGACAGCCGGAGCAGGAGTTTACGGCGGATGAATTTGCGGTATCCGAAGGCGTGAAGGGGGAGGGGCGGCCACAGGAAGCACCAAGTCCTGAAGCACCAAGTTCAGAAGCGCCTGCGGAAAAGGCACAGAAGCAGAAAGGTGGGAGGGCGAAGAAACAGCCGGAACGTTAGAAACTAAAAAATGTGTTGAAAAGTTCACAGTTTATTCTGTAGATGATGATTGACATTTTGTCCGATCCATACTAAACTTATCCATACAAAACAATGTTCCGATAGAGAAAAACGCTTCACTATTCAGACTTCATACCGATAGAATATTTTTACTCGGCCAAGTTACATTCTACGATCTGGTTTTATCTTTCCCGGCATCAGGGGAATTTTCAAAACTGCTATGAAGAATAAAAACAAAAAATAATAGTAAAACCGCATTGTCTGTCAATGCTATTTTTGGTATAGTTATAGCAGGTAAAGAATTTCTCTATCTGGTTTTACGGAAAGGATAAACGATATGAACAATGAAAACCTGAAACCGGCCCTGGAAAATACAGAGCCTGCCGCGCAGTCTTCCGCCGTACAGCATGAAGATGTGGCATTAAAGACAGCTTTCCGGTATTTTGCCGATGAGCTGCTCCCCTATTTTGGGATCCAGAAGAAAGCGGTGAGAGTCGCCCCGACAGAGCTGGTGCATCTGGAGGTGAAAACCTTTCATGAGGATTTTAACCTGGTCATGGAGGACGGCTCCTGGGCGCATTTTGAATTCCAGAGTGAGAACGAAGGACGGGAGGGGCTGAAAAGATTCCGTGCCTATGAAGCGGTGGCCAGCTACCAGTACAAGGTTCCTGTTACAACCTACGTATTGTTTTCCGGCAAAATTCAAAGGCCAATGACGGAATTCACAGAAGGGATCAATACGTTCCAGATCGTCCCTGTCATTATGCGGGGACACAATGCGGATCAATTGATCCAGGAATTACAAGAAAAACAGAAATCGGAAGAGATTACGAAAGATGATCTGGTGCAATTGTCGCTCTGTTTACTGATGAACGGGGAGATGTCTCTGAAAGACAGGGCAATGAAAGCCTATCAGATCACGGAGACGGCGGCATCCGTTGACCGGATGGAGCGGAATAAGATTGAGACAGTATTATATGTTATGGCGGATAAATTTTTGAAAGCCGCGGAGAAGATAGAATTTAAGGAGGCGATCAGAATGACAGAATTGGGACAGATGTTGGTAAACGAAGGAATCGAGCAGGGAATCCAGCAAGGAATCCAACGTGGAATTGAGCAGGAAAAACTAAAAATAGCTAAGAAGCTGATTGGAATTTTGGATGAAGAAACGATTGCGGAGCAGACAGAACTTCCGTTAAAAACTGTACAGCAATTGAAAGAGAATCAGGTATCAGTTCCTGCATTATAAAACTGAATAAGCTATTTTTAAAGCCACAGATTTGGAAACAGTCTGTGGCTTTTGCTATGCCATGAAAATATATATGTTTTAAAGACGAAAGAGAGGTAATGCGTTTGACAAATAGGAAAAGTAAAAGAGTGATCTCAGGTCTTCTTGCTACAGTTACGATCTTATCGGCGCTGATTCAGCCAGCGGTATCTTTTGCGGAGGAACCGGAGACGGCGGCATACGAAACGGAGTATCCGGCTCTGGAAAAAGTGCAGTCGGAACTTGCAGAGGATGAGATCGTAACGGCAAGAGATTATGAAGTGGAAGTTGGAAGCGGTTTTGATATAGAGAATGATTTTTCTGGTATGGATATCCCGGAAGAAAAAGTGACGGTCACATTCCATGAAGCGAAGAACCAGTCCGGCCAGGACTTTAATGCGGATCAGCCGGATACATACAAAGCAGTCTACTTTGTGGAACCAGTCAGTGACAACCCATCTTACCATATCACCCGGAACATCATCGTGAAAGAAAAAGCGGACGTCCCACAGTCCGGCGATACCGGGCTGTCTGAAGGAGAGGACCAACCCCAGGAGTCCGAATCGGAAGAGGGAGAAGTTGATCCTGACCTAGAGCTGCCTCCACAGGAATGCATGACAGCGTCAGAAATGGAGGCGGTTATTGAGGACATGGAACAAGCTGAGGATATCCGGGATGACGCGGAGCAGATTGCG
>CATLCV010000230.1 GCA_949893755.1 uncultured Lachnospiraceae bacterium
ATGGTCCTGATGCTCAGGATCGGGCGTGGAGAGATGAAAGAAGGCGTGGAATATTATTTTAAAAATTCCAAAGAATACGATAAGCCGGCCATGCTTCATGGCGCGCTGGAACGGATTGACTTGCTGGATGATGATGCGCTTTGGATCAAAGTATATGAGTACGGAGTGAAGAAAAAAATAAAACCGTGGGAAGATCTGAAGCAGGAATATAACGAGCGGAAGGCACGGTTATGAGATTATCATACCGGTTTCTGAACAGGGAAAGGGGAAGGAACATGGGCGTTGGAATCAAACAAAAAAATGATGCTGTGATCCGACTGGAGGGTATGCGGCTTCTGATTGAAAATATGGGAAAGGTTGATGCTGAAAGATTTATTTCTCTTGTGATCCGGGAACCATTCGACTATACGGAATGGCAGAAGGATTTATTTCAGGGAATGTCTCTGGATGAATTGGGAGACAGAGCAATGGAATTATATAATTCTCAAAAATAAATTTTGAAACACTTTTCCATACATGGTTGTCTATCTTATAGAAAAACAAGGGAGGTAGACACACCATGAATCAAAAGCTGACAAAATTCATCTGTTTCCTGACCACGGCAGTCCTGCTGTGCTCCTGTTCCCCGAAGGGCGGCGGGGACGCGGAAAAAACGGACAGCCCGGCACAAGCCGGAACGCAGACCGGAACACAAACCGAAGCCGCATCTGACGGACAATCCACGGCAGGGGAAGGAACCGCTTCCTGGCGGAAGACAGAGATCCAAAAGCCGGAGGGAGCCGTCCATATCAATTCCATGAGCTATCTGGCGGACGGCACCCTGCGGATCAATTCCTCAGACGCGGAAGGACAGAATCCGGCGGTATGGGACAGCCGGGACAATGGAGGAACGTGGGAAAACGCGGCTGCGGATATGAGCCTGGCATCCGACTACAATATATATCATTATTCCGCCGATGGAAGCCTGTTTATCTATGACGGAACGAAGCTGTCCATATCGGCGGGAGACGGGACGGAATCCAAATCTGTCAGTGTGAACGAAGAGGAAATGATCAGCGACGCAGCTATGGCGGGAAATACTCTGGCAGTTCTGGTTTATGACCAAAATTCACAGTTCCGGCTGGATGTCTATGATCTTGGCTCCATGTCCTGCAGGACCCTGGAGAACGGGGAACTTTCCGAATATCTGAGCTCCCAGTCTATGGGAGGCATTGCCCTGGACAGCTCGGGAGGAATATTGTACCTGACGGTGGGGGGAACCGGGGAGCTTCAGATTGCGCGGTATGACCTGAATCAGGACCAGTTCAGCTATCTGGTAGAATCGGAAGAGATGGCCCGGCTGCTCAACCCGGAGGAAAAAAACGGCCTGGTCAATCCGAATGAGCAGATTCTCCTGTCCATCGCGGTAAATGACGCGGAGGATCAAATGGTCCTGCGCATGCTGAATCCGGCAGACAGCCAGACAACGCTCTATCTGTGTGAAAAAGGCGTCTGGGAGGAGGAAAAAACTGCTTCGGAGGGGGCGCTTCGGATCTACAGCTTATACGGAGGATATGCGGTCCGGCAGGCGGCTTCCCTGTTCCAGGGACTGCACCCAGAGCTGGAGGTCCGTTTTGAGACGGGATACACCGGAGAGGACGGCGTGACCCTGTCGGACGCGATCCGGACACTGAACACGGAGCTGATGGCCGGGGAAGGCCCGGATCTTCTGGTTCTGGACGGACTTCCGGCAGACAGCTATGCCGGGAAGGGGCTTCTGGAGGATGTGACGGACATGGTGGAACCGTCCAAGGAAAAATATTTTTACAATATGATCTCCGCTTACAACGACGGAGGAAAGATATTCAAGCTGCCGACGGCATTCAGCGTGCCGGTGCTTCTGGGCGATGAGGAAACTCTGGCCGCGAAAAACCGGGATGAGCTGATGAAGGTATTTGAAAAAAAGGAGGATGCCGGAATCCCGTTCATCACTCCGAAAAATCTGGCCGGAACGGCAGGCAGCCTGTTCATTACCTCCGATATCCTGGGGGAGACTGTGGACGAAGGGAAGCTGGCGGACTTTTATAAGGACCTGGAGAAGATCGCCTCCCAGAGCATGTCGGACGATGAACGGCAGGCAATGGAAGAGTATGACCAGATGACCTATTGGGCGGAAACAACGTATCCTTCCGGAGGATTTTCTCCGGACCTGGAATTATATTTCGGAGAAGCACAGGCAGGGGTCGGTAAGATTTCCATATATGAAGATTTTATCCGGATCCTTGCTGTACGCAGAGAAAAAGGATTGTCATACCAGTACCTGAACAGGGAAAAAGGGAATTACTTTATAGCAGAATCCGTGCTCGGGATCAACAGTACCGGGAAAAATCCGGAAGCGGCCAGACAGTTTCTCGAATATTATCTGTCAGGGGAAGCACAGGAGACCATGCATTTCGGAGACTTTTCCATAATCCGGAGTGTGATGGAAGGTACGGATCGTGAGAAGTATATTTCAGAAAACGGGGAATCTGCAGGGGGAATCTCAAGGAAGGAGACTGATAATCCGGAGAAGATCATGAACACCTATAAGATCACGCCTGACGAGCTGCAGGAGCTGATCACATTTTTCGAGGGCTGCAGCCGTCCGGTGAGGGACGACGCGGTGGTGCTGCGGAAGGTGATGGAGCAGGCGGATGCCTGCCTGTTCGAAGGAAAAGACCCGGAGAGCGCGGCAAAGGATGTATGCAGTGAGGTGAATCTGTATTTGAGTGAATGACGGTAAAAAAGAGTGTTGCCATTAGCCGGAGGCCCATAAGGAAGTAAACTAAAATCCCGGTAAAACCGGCGTGGCAGAGGTCACGCCGGTTTTTCTGTATCTGTCAGTAGTTCCGGTTTGGCAAGTGGAATCCGGATTTTCCCCACATAGGTAAAATAGACTTCAATCGTGACATGTTTCTTCCCGCTGATCTTCTCCGGGCTGTGGACCACGATCTTTTCAATCAGTTCATTTACCGTAGAGGCGTCAAGCTCCTGCAAATCGGAATACCTGTCGGCAAGCTGAAGGAAACGCCCTACATCGGCAATCTGTCCGGCTTCATTTTCAATTTCTCTCTCCAGCGAAGCTGCAAGCTGCTGAATTTCCGCCTGCTCTGTTTCATACTGTGCCGAGAGTTTTTGAAAGCGGAGGTCGCTTAATTTCCCAAGTACGGAATCTTCATAAAGCCTTTGGATGATCTTGTCCAAATCCTCCATACGCTTCTGCGTCCCGGAGAGGGCTTTCCGTTTTTGCGTCAGTTCCGCTTTCCGGCTGGCCTCGTCCTGCGCCAACATTTCCTGAGTGAAATCATCCCGAAACAAACGCACATAGGTCAGTGTTCCCTGGATACATTCCAGCACCCGTTTATAAAGCGTAACCTCTCGGATGTAATGGATTTGGCAGGAACCTGTATTGCTCTTGTAATTGGAGCAGACGAAATGGTCTTGAGACTCATCCTTGTAGGTATTGCAGGTACAGTAATAGAGCTTTGCACCACAGTCGGCGCAATAGACAAGACCGGAGAAAATGCTTGTTTTTCCCGTCTTTGTGGGTCTGCGCTTGTTGGCTCTTAACGCCTGCACCCGTTCCCACTGTCCCCGCTCAATAATCGCTGGCTGTGTGTCCTCAAATATCCGTTGGTTTTCTTTCGGATTCTCCATCCGCTTTTTGAATTTTAGGGATTTTGTATAGGTCTTAAAATTAACGGTACAACCGGTATATTCCGGCCGCTCCAGTATTCCGGCAACGGATTTGGCACACCACCGGTACAGATTATCCGGCATGGCCCATCCCTTCTGTCTGGCGTTATACGCAGTAACCGTCAATACCCTGTCAGCGGTCAGGATTTTTGCAATCTGCATTGGTCCTTTGCCCGCAATGCACAGATCAAAGATACGCCGCACCACTCTTGCGGATTCCTCGTCTACAATCCATTTCTTTTTATTCTGTGGGTCTTTCACATATCCGTAGGGCGGGTTACTGGCGATGTGTTCCCCGGCTTCTCCGCGCATTTTTACGACTGCCCGGATTTTTTTGCTTGTGTCCTTGGTGTAATAATCGTTAAATACGTTTTTGAACACAGCGAAGTCATTTTCGCCCTTTGCACTGTCCACATCATCATTGATGGCGATAAACCGGACATCGTAAGCGGGGAAGATGAAATCCTGCAGCCGCCCCATATAGGAATATTCCCGGCCCAGACGGGACAGGTCTTTGACAATCAGGGTAGAAACCGAATAATCTTCCACATATTTCATCATTTCCCGAAATCCGGGCCTTTGAAAATTCGTTCCTGAGAATCCGTCGTCCACGAAAAACATGGGATTGCGGAATCCGTGTTCCGCCGCATATTTGGATAATAACGCCTTTTGGTTGGTGACGGAATTGCTCTCCCCATCGAGAGCGTCGTCCTGGCTCAAACGGCAATATAACGCTGTGATCTTATCTGGCTGTTGGTTCATAGTAGCTCCTTTCCTCCCGTAGTCCGGGATAACAGCCAGGTAAACGGTTGCCTGTATTATAACGCGCCCGTCCTCTTTTTTCAGCAGCTTTCATTCGGTTTCCTCCAAATTTCCTGCTATGATACGGCGCAGCTTGTCCAGTACGCTTTCCGCCTCTCCCCCTGCGTAATGGGGAATGACATGATAGACCGTATTTCCCTCAACGGCAATCATTTCTTCCGTACTGAAATCAAACTCGAAAGCACCGTCCTTGAAATGCTCTGCCACACGTTCGGCAATTTCAGGTTTCAGATTTTTGGGAAGTTCGCTTAAATCCACAGGCTTACGCAATCCCATCACGCTCCTTCCTTGCAGGTAAAATATTCAGCGTAATGGCCGCCGGACGGCCAAGCCCCTGCTTTCTGCGGAGAATCAGGCCACAGCGTTCTAATTCCTGAAATGCCCTGGTCGCCACCTGCCTGCTCCTATGCAGCTTTCCTTTTGCTTCTTCCAGCGTAAAGTAGAGACGAATCCGCCCGTCCGGTTCTATGTATCCGTTTTCTCTGGAAATGCCCGCCCGGTCTAAGAGCATGGCATACAGTACCTTTGCGTCGTTGGATAAGTCCATCGGCACCAGAAAACGGGGGAACGGCAGATAAGGCGGTACGCCGCTGTCCTCTTTGTAAGGCGTCAAAAAATCATTTTGCATCATATACTCCTTTCCATCAATCCATCCCTGATTGATTGGATTGATATTGACTATCTTGTTATTAACTTCTTCTCTTTAATTTCCATCTAAATATGGGCCGTCAAGACTGTCTGGAAATCCATCGCCGGAAAGAGAGGAACAGGGCTGTCCGGAGCGTCAGGTTTTCCAGTCTCTGAAAATCCAGTATTGGAGAATCCCATATAGGAGGAAATGGCAAAAGCGGTAAATTGGCAAAGTAGAAATCAACACCTGAATGGGAAAATCCCGTTTAGGTCAAAATTGTCCTGCGGACAGTTAAAAACAGGTTTTAGAGGGGAGCAGGGGATTTATCCCTCATACCCGTTGACCGCAGCCTGAAACGCCAATAATCTCAAGGCTTTTTTGCTTCTAATTGTCCGCATAGGAGCCGCCTTTTCCTGTCGCTGGCTGTTTTCTGTCCGCGGTGGATTTTCTTTGCACAGAGCTTACAGTATTTCGCCCGGTTGGAACCGGGAAGGAATGATTGGCCGCAGACCACGCAGCGTTTTAATTCCTCCTGGAACAGCAACGCCGTTTCCAATGGCCTGTCCAGCGGCAGGACAGCGCAGCGGAACCATTTGCAGAGAAGCGAATAGGAAATACTCTGGACGCAGACACATTTCTCCCCGTCGTCCAGAAGAATACAGTTTCCGTTATCGTAGTTGCAGCACTCGTGTACCAGTTTACGCATCCGGCGGTACTGCGGATAATTCATCACCGGAATCTGATTGTGGATAAAAACACCTCCTTCCTACCGTAAAAAAATGTCCCTCTACTATATATTTCATTTTTGAGGGGAAATAGGGCGGTCAATTTTGCACAAAAAATATCTTTCTATTGTTCAATTCATTTTTGAGACGAAATTACGGGGGCATTTTGCAAATTTCACAAAAAATTCATAATTGCCGTGTACAGGTAAGTTGTTATAAAATAATCCCCTCATATATCTGTACATTTTTTAGGGGAAAGTTGCCGTCTGAATAAAAATTTGCAAAAAAATCCGCCGCAGTTGTTCCTACGACGGATTTTATGGAGCAGACAGATATTCAAATTTATAACCGATTCCGGCAACGCTCTCGACGTAATTTGGCAGATCAGGCTCAAACCTTAGTTTCTTCCAAAGTTTACTCACATGGTTATGGATTGCCTTTCTTGAACCTTGACAGCATAATGTCAAGGTTACTTGTCGGTAAATTTGTGCGTCCATTGTAAAGGCATACGAAAAGCGGAACAAAAATGGTTATCCCGAAAGTCTGATTATCCCGAATACATCATAGAAAGCCAGCGACAGAGGCATTTTTGAAAGAAATGTTCGGGATAATTTTCCCTTGCAGCACAAGCTGTAAAGTCTCCCTAATGTTCCTTCACCACCTACCATATCTAATAAAGGCCACAGGGAAAGCAAAATCTTACATTGTGGTCTATATTACGGCACTTCAAATTTATAACCAACGCCAACAACGCTTTTGATGTAGTCCGGGGAATTCTGCGTAACTTTCAGCTTCTTCCGCAGATTACTTACATGGTTATTGACTGCCTTGCGGGAGTAGTAGCAATAATCCTCATTCCAGACCAATTCCATAATCAGCTCATAAGTAAATACCCGTTTCGGGTGGGTGATCAACAAAGCGAGGATGTCAAATTCCTTAGCCGTTAATTTGATTTCCTGCTCGCCAATATATACAAGTCGTTGTTCCTGGCAGAAGTATAAATCACCCATGCGAATCTCTGTAAACGGTTCATCAATAACTGTCTGCCCTCTATAAGTTTCAGGAATGGTGCATGGGCTGTCGGTCCGATTATTTTGTTGTTTTTGGGAATTGAGAAGATAGCTTACCAATTCTTGACGCTGACGGGAGCTTAACAGCATGAGCAGTTTTTCTGCAATTTTGCCGCCCGGTTCGGATATATCAAATACAGCTAATTTCCCATGTTATCACCTCCTATTGACTCACAGGTTCATCGACTCTGCATCTACGCGTCTGGCTCTTTTCAATTCGATTCATCAATGACTTCTCCCCTTGTTGCTTGATTGAATGAGCGTTTTTCGCTCCCATTTTTTACTCATGAAATAGAGTAAACCTACAATAGCGGGCAGGACTGGCGAAAGCGCCTGACCGTAATAAATGCCGGGGAACCCCATATTAAGTGCAAAAGCCAAGATCCAACTCATAGGTAGACGCACGATAACTGCGTCCAGTAAAGCGTTAATCATAGCGACATTTGCCGCACCGACACCAATGGCAAAGGAATCCAAAGTGTACATAGCGGCATAAATCAAACTATTGATACCGCAACAGATACGCAAATAATAAACACCATCATTTACTACTTCTGGGCTGGTACTACCGAAAAGCAAAATCAATGGTTTTGCAAAAAGCTGTATGCCAATTACGACAACGAGCGTTACGGCGACATTCATCAACAAACTAATTTTTACCACCTTTCGGATGCGTTTGACTTGTCCAGCCCCCATACACTGACCGACCATCGCCGTTACTGCCTGTCCAATAGCCCAGCAGGGCATACCGGCAAATGTGTTGATTTGCAGTCCTACATTAAATGCAGCAGATACTGCAGTACCAAACTGATTGAGCATTCCCGTCACAAGCAGATAGGCTGTGTTTACCACGACCATCTGGATGGCTGTAGGCAGACCGACTTTCAAAATGGCGGTCAGCTTATCCCATTGAAACGTAAATTTCCTTTGAGTTTCCATAGAAAAAAATATCTTATGTCGCTTCAAATAGAATAGAGAAATCACAAAGGAAATTCCTTGTGCAGTAATTGTTGCACAAGACGCTCCTGCTGTTCCCATTCCAAAAGGCCCCACCAAAATAATGTCTAAAACGACATTGATGATGGTAGCAATTCCCACAAAGTAGAGGGGAGATTTAGAATCCCCCAATCCTTTTAGCACAGAGCAGACCGCATTATATCCAAAGACGAACACAGTCCCACAGCAAATGATTTTCATATAGTCGCAGGCATCTTGATATGTGTCTGCTGGAACATTTAACATCTTGAATAAAGGCTGGTAGGTTGCCAAACTTACAATAGTCACAAGCAGAGAAGATACCAGTGAAAGCAAGGCCAGCATCTGAAAGGACTCCGCCTGCCCCTTTTTATCGTCTGCCCCCTTATACTGAGCAATCAACACGGCTCCGCCCATCGTCATACCAATACAAATTGAATTGATAATATAGCACAATTTAGAAGCGTTACCAATGGCCGCAAGGCCTGTATCGCCTACAATTCGGCCGACTACAAGCATATCTACTACATTGTAAAATGATTGCAGTATATTTGCTAAAAGCAACGGGAAAGCGAAAACGACCAGTTTTTTCGGCACACTCCCGGTCAACAAACTATGTTCTTCAGTCATATCTATTTCCTCCAAAAGAAAAAGGGTACACTACATCGTGCACCCTTTGCATAGTCACTTATAAATAAGCAAAACAAAAGGCCACAAACAAAACATTGTCTGTGGCCTAAACAGTCAATTATCTATCGTTGATTTGATAAAAG
>CATLCV010000231.1 GCA_949893755.1 uncultured Lachnospiraceae bacterium
AATCCCGCCGTCACGCGGTATACCAGCAACCCGGTAGAAGAGACATACCACAATGCCGCAAACAGACTCTTTTTCAGCAGGGCCTGTTCCACATTCCGCAGTGTCTCATCCTTCTCATGGAGCATTGTCTCGTACTGCTTTTCCCACAGACGTTTCACATAACCGATGGCCTGATAGAGCTTCAGCTCGATGAGGCTGGTTTTACTGGTCAGCAGTCTTTCATAATAGCTGATCCTGCGTTCTCCTGTGGTCTGCCTCTCATAGAGATCGTGCCACAGGCTTCCGGCCTGATAGTTTTCGAAGAGCATGGGAGGCAGTAAGCCCGCAAACAATAGGACCAGTACAGCCGAGGCCCGGCTGTAGATGAACAGCAGGCCGGCCAGCGAGATCAGGATCCGAAGCATTTCCATGAGCTTCCAGTAAATGTCCCTGATCCTCCCTGCCGGATTTTCGGAAATTCTGGCGATCCTGTCATAGGTCAGGCTATTTTCATAACAGCCGTAGTCCAGCTTTTTATACTTTTGGATGATATCCTTTTCCAACCGGTCCGTCATCTGCATCTCAAACCGCAGTTCGATCCGATGGTCAAGCGCGGTCAGTATCACCTCCGAAAACAGGACGGCAAGGAACAATCCAAAATTCATGTACATTTCCGGGGCGGCTCCACTTTGATTGAGCAGGTGCAGGATGTCGTCCGCCACCTTTTGAAACAGGATCGTTTCCACGGGAAATACAAGGGCTGACAGACATGTATTCCCCAGCTTGGCGCCGCCCGGAAATCGGCCGTATCTCCACACGATTTTCAAAATCTCTATCAAATGTTTTTTCATATCCTGTCTCCATATCTGACCGTGAATAGCAACCATATCTGTTACTTTTTACAGCCGTATCAAATCAGATGGCAAACCTGTCCGGCTCGCACATCCCTCTGTCCGCAATCCGATTGCTTCCGCTCCTGCATTTCCAGAAGTGGTCTGTCTGTCCTGATACATCTATATCTGTAATTGTAACCTTGTATCTCACTCCTGATAAGTAGACAAAACAGTTATAAAAAAAGAGTACCAAACCTGGTAGGGTCAGTACTCTTTGCATATCTATAGTAAAGGGAATGTCTGTGCCGCAGCATCAAACATCCCCTTTTCATGGTTGATTTTTCTGTTGTCTGCCAACCTCCAGCACCTGCGTCTGGATAATAACAGGTTTTTCCGTTGCCTGCCAACCTCCGACACCTTCGTTCGGAAAATATGTCAGATTTTAGGTGTCAACCCACCAAGTTATTTCACCCTTTCCCTCCATACAGGATTTTTCTCAGGCTGTTGACCGAGAGATGGTATTCCTCCGCAAGCTCATGCAGCGTTTTCCCGTTTTTCTTTTTCTCCCGGATCACCTGATTCCTGCGATCCAGTTCCTTTCGTATCCCCGTACCGTCACCCCACACCTGCCGGGATCCTTCCCTCTGCGGGATATAGACCAGCCCGCCGGCACAGTAATCCTGTACCTGCAGCAGAAGCTCCCGGGGCAGTATTTCTTTTCCATTCAAATATGTCATGCCCATTCTCCTTCGAACATCTTTTCACTAAACTAAGAAATCAGCACTGCCCACACCCTCTCCGGGTGCTCACAGTGACAAAGATGATTCACAGCTATGATCACAAAACATATTTGATTCAGCGATACATTTACTCTATATATCCTGTAACCTGCCCGTCAAAGGATCTGACATCCTGCGGCGGACAGATCATCCGATCGCCGTTCCATGTTTTGTGATATATAGAGTCCATAGCCTGTCATATTATTTGATTTTCTTATGAGAATGAGTCTCCTGCACATCGTTTCCTCCTGATGCTGTCGGTCAGATCTTCTTTTTTATCATCAAACTACCGCTTCTAAAATGGTTCTGTTGCCAATCTGAATCTCATGGATTCCGGTCTTCTTATTTTTATTAAAATTGAAGCTGAGCATATACCCCTTCTTCAGATGATAAAAATCAAGATACTCTGTCAGCTGTCTTTCTCCCCTTTCGTGATACTCACTGCCCCGCCAGATCTTCAGTTCAATTATGAACTGCTCACCCAAATAATCTACGATTACATCCGTCCTTTTGGCATCCCTCGTCTGCGCTTCAATATAATAATTTCCCGTACCGTTGATGATTGGTTTCAAATACAGCAGAAATATTTTTCGGCCATATTCCTCCAGAAATTTCATATCACTGCCGCAATAGATATCCCCATAATATAATACAAATTTTTCCAGTACCAGTTCCATATTGAGCCTGCCATTTTGAATGAATTGGCTTTGGTCTCTCTGGGCTTCGCCGCTGATCGCGCTTGCCAGTTCATCCTCAGACAAAAACAGGTTATACAAACACATTTCAAAAATGCGGTTCGATACCTGTACCGCGCCTGCGTGATTCACAATATAACCAAACATCGACGCAAGGCTGATCATTGGGTTATCTATATTGTATGTGATTCGTCTTCCCTCAAATAAAACGGCATGTATGATTTGCTTTATTTCCGGATATTCTGTCAGCTGCCTGGTCATGCTCTCAAAAAGCGGGATCCGTTCATTCAGCATACTTTTTGCCGCTTCCATAACACCCCTGTCCGTCCATACATCTGATTTCCTCTCAAATTGCTTACTTTCGGAAAGTTCTTCATCCAGTCTCTTACAAATATTTGAAACAAGATATGGATAACCGGACGTATATTGAAAAATGACTTCCGCCACATTCTCCACATCCATCCCCACACGATGGTCCTTCTCATACTCCTGCAGCATGGACGCAATCTGGGCTGAAGAAAAACTCATATCCATATTGAATGCCGCGGCAATATTCCATGGACTGTTATATTTGTGTTCTTCTTCCGGCCGCATTTTTAATTTGAGATTTTTGATATCATATACGCCCGCCAGAATTACGGAATGGAAAGCAGGTTTATTCTCCCGGTTCAGATAATATCCTCTGAGCAAAGCAAGGAAGTCAATAAATACCTGATGATTGCTTGCCTGATCCACTTCGTCAATAAGCAGAACAATCGGCCTTGACGCATTCGCACATACTTCGCTTAAAACTGCAAACAATTCGTCCAGGCTGTCATTGTCCTCCTTCCGTATAAAATCAGATACGGGGATTGCCAATTTTTCAATATCTTCAACATCTTCATGTACAAATGAAGAAACAAACAATTTCGCAAATGTTTTCGCAAATCTCTCTTCACTCTCAAAATTCTTTGTTGAAATCATCTGGAAATCCATGGAGACAACCAGATAATCTGTCTTCAAATACTCCGCCAGAGCCCACAGAGTCGTCGTTTTCCCATACTGCCTGCCGCGGTTTATCACAAAATAACTGCCGCGGTCCACGTAGCGGCTTTTGATCCGCTCCAGCCTGTCATGCAGGTTTACCATATAATGCTTCTTCGGAATGCAAAGCCCCTCCGTGTTAAAATAACGCTGCATTTACTTCTTCCTTTCCTGCCAAAATCCTGCGGCAATTCAAGATGACAACCTGAGTTACAGGCTGCTGGTTCACCGATAAGCAGTAACCATGTCACTATTTTAGCATTACGCCTATCGTCTGTAAATAAAGACTTTATAAATATTGAATTCTACCGAAAAACATACTATAATCAAATCAAAAAACATGTTCTATATTGACAATTTATTACAGCAATTTGCTTAGGAGGGCTCACGCGTGTTTGAACATATACATTTTAAAAAGCAGGATATAGTTTTTCCGATTACAAACCGAAATGCTGAAAATACCATGCCTTTATACTTTGAAAATTCTGATGATTTCATAAATTTAGTCCGCGATACACATTCCCATGATTTTCTGATCGATGGCTCTCTTTTGTCATGTACCCACTTCCCAGTCTCTGCATATGCACAAAAAAATCTGTTTTATATACAGGGGTTCAATATTTTGGATACTAAGAAAAACTATTATACCCGGCGTAAAAACTATGATTCCTATTTGCTCTGCATCACTTATGAAGGTACCGGGATACTGGAATATGATGGAAAAACCTATACCCTAAAGCCCGGACAGGCTTTTCTGATGGATTGCCGGGAAGAACACTTTTACAAAACAGCAGCTACCCACTGGAAGCATGCGGACCTGCACTTTTTGGGTTCCTTCACCCAGGATATTTTTGCGGAATTAAAAGAAAATATTATCATCACCTGGGATATACAGGGAACCCTGCAGAAATCATTGGAGGAATTGATCTATATTTATGACAGCGTCATGCCCTATCGGGATTTTATCCTCTCCAACAGACTGGAGACCCTGCTGATCTCTATATTGGAAGAATCCAACTCCTATCACCGGAATCTCAAAGGAATTCCTGAAAATCTGGTCACCCTGCTACACTATATTGATCTGCATTATAATGAACATTTGTCCCTTGACTTTTTATCCGAGTTTTCCGGCATCAACAAGTATCACCTGATTCGGTTATTTAAAAAATATCTTGGTTATACACCAAAAGAATACATCTTACAGCTTCAGCTAAAAAACGCACAGCAGTTTTTAAAGACCACCACCCTTCCCGCCAACAAAATTGCAGCTATGGTAGGCATGGAAAGCGAAAACTATTTCAGTCATTTTTTCAAATCGCGCACGGGTATGTCGCCCGGACAATTCAGAAAATCTAATCAATAGGTCGATTTACATAGTTTCTAAACAGACAGCGTCTCGGTCAAAGCTTCCGCTGAGATACTGTCTGTTTTCTTTCTTCCCGGCCCTGAAAGACCTCAGAAATCATTTTTATTTTTTTGCAAAAACATATAATCTTTTGTCAATATAAAACATTTTTTATTTCTCCCCATCGTAGTATATTTTGCTGTGTAATCAAGTTCAACCCATAAGCCAACAGGAAGGAGAGTAAAATGCTGGAATTAAAAAATGTAAAAGTAGAACATCAATCCGCACCCGTGGGACTGGATGTCACAAATCCCAGATTTGGATGGGAACTGGTCAGTGATGAACAGAACGTAATTCAAACTGCTTATCTGATCCGGATATCTGATGAAAATGCAGTCATCGCGGATACAGGACGGATTGAAAGCCAAAGCAGTATTGAAAATACGGTCTGCGGATTTTGTCTGTCACCTATGACGGAATATCGGGTAGAAGTCACCGTATGGGATAATAAGGGAAATATGGCCTCACGCCGGACCTGCTTCGAAACCGGACGGATGAATGCGGGATGGCACACCTGCTGGGTAGAACCAGAACAAATCCCGACCGACCCCTATAAAAAAAGAAAACTCACCCACGAAACAGCATGTATAAATCCATGGAAAGGACAGTTGCGAGATTTTGCTGAATTTATGCCGGTTCAATATATCCGAATTCCCTGCAGGGCAGACAAGCCGATAAAACGCGCAAGGATCTATGCGACAGCCCACGGCGTATATCGTCTGGAGGTCAACGGAATCCGTCCTGATGACAGGGAGCTTGCCCCCGAAGTGACTGCCTATAAAAAATATCTGCAGTATCAGACCTATGATATAACCGCACTTCTACATCAGGGGGATAATATGATCACCGTAACACTGGCGGACGGCTGGTGGGCAGGACGCATCGGCTTTACTGGAGACTGCTGTCAGTACGGTAACAAAACAGGTCTTCTGCTGGAAGCAGACCTGCTCTACGAAGACGGCACATGTGCCATTGTAACCGGAGAAGACGGTGTAAGCTCTGGAAACGGACCACTTATCTTTTCCGATATTTTTGTAGGAGAAAAGTATGATGCGGGCAAAGAACTGACAGGCTGGCACCTCCCGGAGTATGACGACCAGGGCTGGACAAAAATGAAGCCCACGGATGAGCCTCTCGATAATCTCATCGGTCAGTATGGAGAGCCTGTTCATCCAATCCTGGTTCTTGATCCGGCAGACATCCTCACCACCCCAAACGGAGAAACCGTACTGGATATGGGGCAGGTCATAGCAGGGCAGCTTGAGTTTACTCTGGAAGCACCGGCCGGCTGTGTCATCAAATTGGAACATAGTGAGATCCTGGATCGGAATGGAAATTTTTACAGCAATATCACAGGCCCCAACAAGGAACAGACAGATATTTACATCACGAAAATGGGAATCCAGACTTATCGTCCTTCCTTCACCTTTCATGGTTTTCGTTATGTCAGGATCTCAGGCTGGCCAGGAACAATTTCTCCCGGACAATTTAAAGCATATATACTGTCCTCAGAAATGGAACAGACCGGCAGCTTTGAAACTTCTGATGAAAGGCTGAACCGTTTGCAAAAAAATATCTGGTGGAGCCAGGTTGCCAATACAATCTCTATTCCGACGGACTGTCCGCAAAGGGAGCGTGCCGGATGGGGCGGTGACATTATGGTATTTTCTCCCACCATGTGTTTTAACAGAAACGCAGATGCCTTCCTGACCAGATGGATGAATAATGTACGCGCGGAACAGTTTGAAAACGGCCTCGTTCCGCTGATCGTTCCCTATTTTCCAAGCTATAAGTCAGTTGCTGATATGTTTGGCAGCGAGACCAGCTGCGGATGGGGTGATGCAGTTGTCCTGGTCCCCTGGAGTGTATATCAGGCATACGGAGACCGGCAGATTCTCGCCGATAACTATTCTGCTATGAAACGATGGATGAATTACATTGCAGACAGAGTTGAAAATCATCATCCCGATGGCTATGAAGCATGGGATGATGCCCGCAGAGAACGCAGCAAACTGCTCTGGAATACCGATTTTCATTATGGTGACTGGCTGATTCCAAGCCTGGTGCTGAATGATACAGACGGCACAGGATCCTTCCGCTCCGCACTCGATACGAAAGCGGTTGTAGCCCCCGCATACTATGCCCTGGTATCCGATCGTATGGCAAAAATAGCCCATGTACTCGGCAAAATATCCGATGCGGAAAAATATAAAAAACAGCACGAAGCTATCCGCAAGGCTTTTATAGAAGAATATATCCGGGAAGACGGCACCATTGAAGGAGACTTCCAGGGGCTTTATGTCCTGGCTCTAAAACATAATCTCGTTCCCGATGAAATACGACCCAAAATGATCGATCGTCTCTGTAAGATGATACAGGAAAACAACGGTTGCCTGGATACCGGATTCCTGAGTGTCCTCTTTATCATGGATGCGTTATGTGAAAATGGCAGACGTGACATGGCTTACAGTCTGCTCTACCAAAATAAATGTCCCAGCTGGCTCTACGAAGTAGAGAAAGGCGCCACAACAATGTGGGAAAGCTGGGGTGCAGTCCTGGCGGACGGCAGGGTAGGTCCTTACAGCTTCAACCATTACGCGTTCGGCTGTATCGGAGACTGGATGTACCGCGAACTGGGTGGGATTCAGATTCTGGAACCCGGATACAAAAAAATCAAAATCGCCCCAGCCCTGGACTGCGGGCTGGAAATGGTGAAAGCAAGCAAACATACGCCTTATGGGATAGTACGCGTAGAATGGCGATTATCTGGAAATGCCTGGTCTGCTGATATAGCCATACCTGCCAACACAACGGCTGAAATCATTCTCCCTGGAATGCAGGCCGTTGATATTGGAAGCGGCATATACGCCTATACTGGAAAACTGGAAACAACTAAATAGAAAAGGAGAAGATAAAAATGAACTGGACGAAAAAAAATTATGCTGAGGATGCAAGCCTAAGCGTTTTAGAACGGCTCTGCTATGCTGGCGGCAATGCGGGAAACTGTATCGGTCTGACCGTAATCGCAATGTTCATGCTGTTTTACTATACGGATGTTTTAGGCATCGATGCCGGAGCTGTTGCCACGATCATGTTGATCTCCCGTGTATTTGACGGCATAACAGATATTCTTATGGGCTATATCATCGACCGGACCCATTCACCAAAAGGGAAAGCAAGAGTATGGCTGTTGCGAGGCTGTATTCCGTATACACTGGCTGTAATCGGCATATTCTTTGTCCCGTCAGGCGCAAGTGACATCGTCAAATATATTTACATTTTTGTAATATACAACCTGGCCAACGCCCTTTTTGGCACGGTAGTAAATACCTCCTACAATTCCATGAACAGCCTTGTCACAAAGAATCCATATGAGACAGGGGTACTCGGTATCTTTGGAATGGTGGGTGTAACGGTCGCTTCGATTTTTGTTGGTTCTTACGGGCTGAAGATCATAGGCCTCTTCGGCGACGGAGAACGCGCATGGCATATCGGTATCGCTCTGATCAGCTTTATCGGCCTGATCCTGCTTTTAATCTGTTATGCAGGTGTAAGTGAACGTGTAGTAGAAACCGAGGAACAAAAAGAAACTCCGCTACCGATCACTGTTATCCTGAAAAACCTGTCCAAAAATAAATATTGGCTCATGGTTGGTATTTCCTACATTTTTATTATGTTCTTTGGAGGCACTTATACAAACTCCTTACTTTATTACTGCAAGGGTATTTTAGGTGATACTTCGTACCAGGCAGCCATAATGAACATGACGACTATCCCTCAGCTCATCGCTACGATCTGTGCCGTATTTTTTGTTAAAAAAATGGGGAAGGGAAATACCTTCCGTTTGGGCACCCTCATTCTGATCATCGGGCTGACTATACGCATGCTTGCAGGGGCAAATCCTCAGATACAGATTTTCTGTGGCGTGCTGTATGGGATCGGATATGGACTGGCTACATCAGAGATTCTTGGTCTGCTGGCTGATACCGTGGAATA
>CATLCV010000232.1 GCA_949893755.1 uncultured Lachnospiraceae bacterium
ATGGTTCCGTCCCCGAATGCCATCTGCGCCTCTTTCTGGGCGGTTTGGAAGCTGGCCTCAAATTCCTCCGGAGTCTCTGCCACACGCATTCCCTTGCCGCCGCCTCCCAGGGCCGCCTTCACGATCACCGGATATCCGATCTCCTGTGCAAGCTTGGCCCCTGCTTCCGCGTCCGTAAGCGGCTCCGTGCTGCCCGGCACCACCGGCACGCCTGCGGCGATCATGGTATTTCTGGCTTCCTGTTTATTTCCCAGCTTCCGGATGATCTCAGACCGGGGACCGATAAATGTAATGTTACACTGTTCGCACAATTCGGCAAACCGGCTGTTCTCCGAAAGGAACCCAAAACCCGGGTGGATCGCGTCCGCCCCGGAAACAATGGTGGCGCTGATGATCTGTTCCATGCTCAGATAGCTTGCGGCCGACGGGGCGGGGCCGATACAGATGGCTTCATCCGCAAGCTGGGTATGCAGCGCCTCCCGGTCCGCTTCCGAATACACCGCCACCGTTTCAATCCCCATTTCCCGGCATGCGCGGATAATCCGCACCGCGATCTCTCCCCGGTTGGCAATCAATACTTTTCCTATCATAGTCTCTCCTTACCCCACCATAAATGTGAGTTCCGCACTGGCAACCACCTTGCCGTCCACCGTCGCTACCGCGTCTCCAACACCGTAGGGGCCTCTTTGTTTGATGATCTTCGTTTCCAGTTTCAGCTTATCCCCGGGACGTACCATCCCCTTGAATCTGCATTTCTGGATGCCTCCGAAAAACGCGATCTTGCCTTTGTGCTCCGGCATGCTCAGGATCGCCACTGCCCCCACCTGGGCCAGCGCTTCCACGATCAGGACGCCCGGCATGACCGGCTCTCCCGGAAAATGCCCTGCGAAAAAATCCTCCCGGTATGTGACACATTTATACCCGACAGCATACTGCCCCGGCTCGTAATCCTCAATTTGATCCACCAGCAGAAACGGATGCCTGTGCGGGATGATCTCCATGATCTGCTTTGTATCCAGACTGTTCATATTCTTCCTCTTCCCTTCTTTTTGCTCCTGCATCTTCCTTAGGAACCGATGCATTCCTACCTGATCACGAACAGCGGCTGCCCGTATTCCACAGACTTTCCGTTCTCCGCCAGGATCTTCACGACCTCTCCGCTGAACTCACTTTCAATCTCGTTCATCAGCTTCATGGCCTCCACGATGGCCAGCACCTGTCCTTTTTCCACCCGGTCCCCTACCTTTACATATGGCTCAGAGTCCTCTGCGGGAGCCGCATAAAATGTTCCTACCAGGGGAGAGGTTACGATCTGCCCCGCTTCCTCCTCAGCCGATGTCCCAGCCGGAGCCTCCGCGGCCGCCTCTTTTACATCTGTTTCCGCAGCAGGGGCTGCAGACTCCGTTTCGATTCTCACAGCAGGTTCCGGCCTGCCGGAAGGAACCGCTGTCGGATCCGCGGTTCCTTCTGACGCTTTTTTCATGGAAATCTTGACTCCGCCCTCTTCATACTTGAATTCCGTCAGGGACGAGACGGATACAGCGTCTACCAATTGCAATACCTGTTCAAACTTCATGATTTGTCACCTCATATTCTATCCATCCATGCTCTTGCCTGCAGAACTGCTCCGCAGGCGGATCGGCTTCTACTTTTCAGTGTATTTTTTCAAAACCAGCGTGGCATTGTGGCCGCCGAATCCAAGGGAATTGGTCATACAGATATTTACCTCCTTCTCCACCGGCGCGCCGATCGCGTAATTCAGGTCGCATTCCTCGCCTGCCTCTGACGTTCCCACGGTCTGGTGGATAAAGCCATCCTGCATGGTCTTCACGCAGACCACAAACTCCACACCCCCTGCCGCGCCCAGCAGATGCCCGATCATGGATTTGGTAGAGTTGACGACTGTCTGACGCGCTGCCTCTCCCATAGCATACTTGATGGCCCTGGTCTCATACAGGTCATTGTAAAAGGTACTGGTCCCATGGGCATTGATGTAGTCTACCTCCTCAGGAGACACCCCGGCCTCCTGCATTGCCAGCTTCATCGCCGTGCCCGCGCCTTCGCCGTCCTCCGCAGGGGAAGTGATGTGATAAGCATCCCCTGTGCAGCCATATCCCGCCAGCTCCGCATAGATATGCGCGCCGCGGCGTTTCGCGTGCTCCAGCTCTTCCAGAACCACAATCCCGGCGCCCTCGCCCAGGACGAATCCATTTCTGTCTTTATCAAATGGAATCGACGCACGGAGCGGATCCTCTGTTTTCGACAGCGCCGTCAGACCGGTAAAGCCTGCTACCCCGGTGGGGCAGATACAGCTTTCCGTACCGCCTGCCAGCATGATATCCGCGTCGCCGTACTGGATGGCACGGAGCGCGTCTCCGATGCAGTTGGTTCCGGTCGCGCATGCCGTCACTACATTCGTACATTTTCCCTTCAGCCCAAGCTGGATCGACACATTTCCTGCCGCCATGTTGGAGATCATCATGGGCACCATCAGCGGATTCACCCGGGAAGGGCCTTTTTCCACGATCCGGGTGTAGTTATCCTCCACTGTTTTCAGGCTGCCGATCCCGGAGCCGATGATCACTCCGGCGCGGTACGGATCCTCCTGTGCCAGGTCGATCCCCGCATCTGCAAAGGCTTCCTTAGCCGCAGCAACCGCATACTGTGAAAAAAGCTCCATCCGCTTTGCGGATTTAAAATCCAGCCGTTCTTTTGCCACAAAGCCCTTAACCTCTGCCGCAATCCTTACTTCATATCCGGACGCATCGAATTTTGTGATCGGGCCGATCCCGACTCTGCCCTCTCTGATGCCGTTCCAGAATTCTTCTACCGTATTCCCGATGGGAGTCACCGCTCCCAGTCCGGTTACTGCTACTCTTCTTTTCATTGCCTTCTCCTTTATCGTTACAAATCTTTTCCAACCCACAGCTGGAATTTCTTTACATCGCCATGCCGCCGTCTACATGGAGCACCTGCCCGGTCATATACCTGGCGCTCTCAGATGCCAGAAAGAGCGCTGCCTCCGCGATATCCTCCGGCTCTCCGAATCTGCCCAGAGGGATCTGCGCCACTGCGCCTTCCTTTACTTTTTCGGAAAGACCTTCCGTCATTTCCGTGTTGACAAAGCCCGGCGCGATCGCGTTGACCGTGATCCCCCGGCTGGCAAGCTCCCTGGCCGCAGATTTGGTCAGTCCGATGATTCCGGCCTTAGACGCGGAATAATTGGCCTGCCCTGCATTTCCCAGCACGCCGGAAACCGAAGAAATATTGATGATCCTGCCGCTTTTCTGTTTCAGCATCTGTCTGGACGCAAACCGGATACAATTAAAGGTCCCTTTCAGGTTCGTATTCAATACCGCGTCATAATCCTCTTCGCGCATCCGCATCAGCAGTCCGTCCCGGGTGATCCCCGCGTTGTTGACCAGAATATCCAGCCGTCCGGTCTGCTCTGTCACTGCTTTCAAAAATTCCTCACAGGCCCCGAAATCCGCCACATTGCACTGATACAAAAAAGCGGTTCCGCCCTGTTCCTCAATCTCTGCTTTGACTGCCTCTGCCCGTTCCTTTGAACCCTGGTAATTGATCACCACCGAAGCGCCTTCCGCCGCAAGCCTGAGGGCGATCGCCCTGCCGATCCCGCGGGATGCCCCGGTAACTACGGCCGTCTGTCCTGCCAGACGCCCGCTTTCATTTCTATTTTCATTCTGCATAAATCCTGCACCATCCTGTCTCTGTCTGAAATCTGCTGCCTGATCGGCCGTGAGTATAAAATCGCCTGCGTCTCCTCCTGGGTGTCCTCACTCTCACAGTTTTTCCTGATCCTCCCAGGCCGCAATATTGATGACCTTCACATCCCGGCTGATCTTCTTCAAGAATCCTGCCAACGTCCTGCCCGGCCCGATCTCGATAAAGGTCGTCACGCCGTCCGCGATCATCCGCTCCATGCTCTGCTGCCAGCGCACGGAGGATGCCACCTGCTCCTTCAAGAGCTTCCTCGTGTCACCGATCTCCTTCACATATTCCGCCGTCACGTTGGTCACGTAAGGGATCCGAAGAGGCGACAGCTCGATCTCCTGAAGAACCTGTTCCAGCTTCTCCCCGGCTTCCTTCATCATTGGCGAATGGAACGGACCGCTGACCTTCAATGGCAGCACCCGTTTCGCTCCCGCTTCCAGAAGGACCTCCGATGCTTTTTCCACGCCCTGCGCGAAGCCTGTGATGACGATCTGCCCCGGACAGTTATAGTTGGCGATGTAGACGCCTTCCAGTCCGGCAATGGCAGCCTCGATCTGTTCCCCGGTCAGCCCAAGCACCGCCGACATGGCTCCTTTTCCATCCGGAACCGCGTTCTGCATGAAGATGCCCCGCTTCCTCACGGTAGTAACGGCATCCTCGTTCCGCATCCCGCCGGCCGCCGCAATGGCGCAGTATTCTCCCAGGCTTAAGCCGGCCGTCACATCCGGCGCCGGAAGGACATCTCTTAGCGCCTCAGCCATTGCCAGACAGGTGGTCACAAGAGCTGCCTGGGTGTATTCTGTCTGGTCCAGCCGTTCATTTTCCTCAAAACACAAGGCCGCCATATCCAATCCCAGCAGCCGGGATGCCTCGTCATAAATCTGTCTCGCGGCTGTACTCTTCTCATAAAAATCCTTTCCCATGCCGCACTTTTGCGCCCCCTGGCCCGGAAAGATCCACGCCGTTTTTCCTGTACTTCCACTCATTTTTAAATTCCTCCTGAATCTGGAACCAATCTGCTTTGCATATTGATCAGATGTACTGTTATACTAAGCGGCAGATCTATCTGGCGCTCAGTCTATTTTCCCAGCAGCGCTTCCGTCTCCCGCACCAGCTTCTGGATCAGCTCCTTGCAGCTCAGTTCTTCCTTCACCAGCCCGGCGATCTGCCCGGACATAACGCTTCCGCTCACCACGTCCCCTTCTACCACAGCTTTGCGTAGACCGCCCAGGGTCAGGTTTTCCAGTTCCTCGAAGGACGCTCCCTCCTGCTCCCTGCGGAGGTATTCCCTGGTCATCTGGTTTCGGATCGCGCGCACCGGATGTCCTGTGGAACGCCCGGTCACACGGGTATCGATATCTTTTGCCTTGAGGATGCATTTCTTATAATTTTCATGCACCTGGGATTCTTTGGTCACTACAAAACAGGTTCCCATCTGCACGCCCTGGGCCCCCAGCATAAATGCAGCCGCGATCCCTCGGCCGACGGCAATTCCGCCTGCCGCTACGACCGGAATCTCCACCGCGTCCACCACCTGGGGAACCAGCGCCATGGTCGTGCTCTCTCCGATGTGGCCGCCGGCTTCCATGCCTTCCGCCACCACCGCGTCCGCGCCGCAGCGCTCCATCCGCCGTGCCAGAGCCACGGAAGCCACCACCGGGATCACCTTGACTCCGGCTTCCTTCCACATGCTCATATACTTTTCCGGGGAGCCTGCGCCGGTCGTCACGACCTGCACGCCTTCCTCCACAATGATCTTCGCCACCTCATCCGCATAGGGGCTCATCAGCATGATATTCACGCCGAAGGGCTTCCCGGTCAGCGCCTTTGCCTTGCGCACCTGCTCCCGCACCCACTCACCGGGGGCGCTTGCCGCCCCGATCAGCCCCAGTCCGCCTGCCTCAGACACACCGGCGGCAAGATGATGCTCCGCAACCCATGCCATGCCGCCCTGGATGATCGGATATTCTGTTCCTAAAAGTTCTGTCAGTCTTGTCTTCATTGCTAAAACCTCTTTTTCCTCAGCATTTATTTATGCTCTTCGATATAAGCCTTTACATCGCCGATGGTCTTGATCTGTTCCAGGTCTTCTGTCGGAATCTTCACCTCAAACTTATCCTCCAGCTCCATGACCATCTCAAACAGATCCAGTGAATCCGCGTTCAGGTCCTCTGAAAAAGAAGTTTCCTCCGTCAGGTCCTCTACGTTTGTTCCCAGTGTCTCAGCTACTAATTCCTTGATTTCTTCCAACATGATTTTTCTTTCCTTTCCTGATTCCATTTCTGATTTTCATTTTCATAGTTCATTTATCTTCATGAAAGCATTGGCCTCTCGTGTAGTGCCATGCCGGCATGACTCTGATATGGGCTGTCCTTTTCTTTCGGATCGGCCTGATCCCAATCTCCTGTGCAGCAGACAGCTACCATTTCAATATAGCCGCCCCCCAGGACAATCCTGCCCCAAATCCAGCCAATACGATGGTCTGTCCTGATTTCAGCCTTCCGTTCCGGTTCATCTCATCCAGAAGGATCGGAATGCTTGCCGAGGATGTATTGCCGTACTCCTCCAGATTCATGGGGAATTTTTCTATCTCCGCATCCAGGCGCTTTGCCACGGATTCCACGATCCGCCTGTTTGCCTGATGGAGTACAAAATAGTCGATTTCCTCCGGCCTCATCCCGCTGCGATCCAGCAGCTCCCGGATGACCTCCGGAACCCTTTTTACCGCAAAGCGGAAGACCTCCCGTCCATCCATGCGGATAAACTCTTCCGGATGGATGGATGCCTGGTCAACATATGATTGTATTGGGAGGTCTTCCGCCGCGTTCCCCGGCGAATCCTGACCTGCTGGGGAAGCGGCCGGCTCCTGCCCCGCATTTTCTTCCTCCGCCCAGCCCTTTCGGTGGCGGCTCATCAGGGTCAGTGCCGGGCCTGAGGCCCCGTCTGAATGCATCACCGGAGAAGGAAGCTCTCCCGGCTCCGCTCTCAGCACGGCAGCCCCGGCTCCGTCTCCGAACAGGATGCAGGTTCCCCGATCCTTCCAGTTCACCATATTGGACAGGCTTTCGGAACCGATCAGCAGGGCGGTCCTGCACAAGCCTGCCGCGATGTACGCCTGTGCCGTATTATACGCGAACAAAAATCCGGTACAGGCTGCGTTCAGGTCGAAGCAGGCCGCATGGACTGCCCCCAGCTCCTTCTGCACCTCACAGGCTGCACAGGGGAGCAGTACTTCCGAGGTAAATGTACACACGATCAGCAGATCGATCTCTTCGGGCTGTACATTTCCATCCTCCAATGCCCGCCTTGCGGCCTCCGCCGCCATGGATACCGTTGTCTCTTTCTCAATGATATGTCTCCTTGCTACTCCCGTCCGCTCCCGGATCCAGGCATCGCTGGTATCTACCATCTGAGATAAAGCATCATTGTCCAGAATATGACCCGGCACACAGGAGCCGGTTCCGCATATCTTTCCTCTCATCTGTCTTCTCCATTTTTCAAAATATCTTTTATTTCAAATTATTTTATTTTAAAATGTTTTGATTATCAAAGTATATACGCATATATGACACTTGTCAATACCCAAAATAAAAAAAGCCTCGAACGAGACTTTTTCTTCTTAACCATCATGCTTCTCAAAATAATGAGGATTATTTTCATCTTTTTCAATATAATATATGAATGGTGCCGTATCGACAAAAATCCTGTTATATTCTGTCATTTTCCCGCATCTCCTTCATATACTCAGATACATTTTTCCCGCGTTCACTTGGTATAACAAAACTATCCCAATCAATCTGTTTCTTTTTTTTCTCTATATGAGGAGCATTCAATACGGTAACCACTACATCTGCGCCGTCAAAGAGTCGAATATCATCTTCTACCTCAATAATATTTCCACGTACAATTCCTTTTACTGCTGCTAACATATTTTCACCTGCTTTCCATTGATATATAACTACATAAATCAAAAACTCCATCTTATGAAACAGTATAGGCTATTTCTTTTGTTTTTACAAGCGATACCACCGAATCCTTTATATATCTCCTTGAATCCAATTGCAAATACTCCTTGAACGCCTATAATATTTGTGATATTGTATCCTTGAAAATAAAATTTATATCTAAAAGGGAGGAACCAGGAAATGAAAAAGAGAATCTCACTGATGGTCGCAATGGCGATCTGCTTTTCCATGCTGCTTGGCGGATGTGGAAAAAAACTGACTACGGAAAATGCGCCGGATTATGTAAAATCCGCATTGGACGCATGCTACAAGGCCGAGTTCGATACCTACATGGAATTTACAAAAAGTACTCAGGAAGAAGCGGAAGAGCTGTATCAGACGGGATTGGATACCAATATGGAGGCCAGCGGAATCGTGGCATCCTCCGTCGGCCCTGATCTGCAGGACCAATACCGCCAATTATTTGCGGATATCCTGCGTATCAGCAAATATGAAGTCGGGGAAGCCAAAGAAGACGGCGACGGATTCACCGTGGAAGTCACTGTAGAGCCTTTCCTCATGTTCAATGATCTGGATCAGGAGCTGCTCCCGCTTCTGGAAACAACAGACGCTCAGACAATGACCGATGAAGAGCTGGAACAGCTGGTATACCAGAAAATGTACGAACTGATGTCTTCCAAGCTGGACGCCCCAGAATACGGTGAGCCGCAAACCGTGACGGTCCACATCCAGCCGGACAGCGACGGAGTCCAGACCATCGATGAGGACGATCTGGCCGCACTGGATGCCGCAATGTACTCCGCGGTTCTGTAAGGAAGCACTCAGAACCCGGTTGGATTCTCCAAAGAGCTGTCGAGTAGATGTGGGGATTGCTCCCCACACCCCTCTACGGAACCGGACGTGCGGCTTTCCCGCATCCGGCTCTTTGCAAAGTTAATTGTTCTTCAACTGTCATAGACACTCACATATATTTTCGC
>CATLCV010000233.1 GCA_949893755.1 uncultured Lachnospiraceae bacterium
GCACATTTTTTCAAATGGATCAGATATTCAATGTTGCCCTCCGGCCCTTTGATGGGGGAAAAGCCGATATTTTTGACTTCAAACCCGATGGAATGGGCATATCCGGCTACCCTTTCGATCACCTCATGGTGGGTGCTCTTCTCCCGCACCACGCCCTTCTTTCCGACCTTCTCTCTTCCCGCCTCAAACTGAGGCTTGATGAGAGCCGTGATCTCCCCCTCCGGCGTCAAGTAATCCCGGATCGGCCCCAGCACCTTGGTCAGGGAGATGAAGGAAACATCAATGGAGGAAAACTCAATGGGCTCTCCCAGATCCTCCGGCTTCACATAACGGATATTGGTCTTTTCCATACAGACCACCCGCTCATCCTGCCGCAGCTTCCAGTCCAGCTGCCCCCGCCCCACATCGATGGCATATACTTTTTTCGCGCCGTTTTGCAGCATACAGTCGGTAAACCCGCCTGTGGAGGAACCCACGTCGGTGCACACCTTTCCTTCCACGGACACGTCAAAGTGTTTCATGGCCTTTTCCAGCTTCAGGCCGCCCCTGCTCACATAGGGCAGGGACGGTCCCCGCACTTCGATCTGCACATCCTCCGGAAATGTGGTTCCCGCCTTGTCCTCCCTCTGTCCGTTTACAAATACATTTCCCGCCATGATCACTGCCTTCGCCTTCTCGCGGGAGGCAGAGAGGTTTCGTTTTACCAGCAATACGTCCAGCCGTTCTTTCATGTCATTGATTCCTCATTCCGCCGCTCTGCCGCAGGATCAATGCGGCTGCGCTAAAAAGCGCCTGGTCAGCGGCCGTTTTTCTGTATTCTCTCATATTCTTCCCGGATCCGCTTCACAACAGCTCCCTTTTCCAGCCCGGTCTCCCGCCGGAGCACCTCCGCGTTCCCGTGCTCCACATACGCATCCGGAAGCCCCACCGCGCACACCTGCACAGGCAGTCCCGCCCGGGAAATAAAATCCCGCACCTGGGAACCGAATCCTCCGGTCAGCACATTTTCTTCGATGGTTACCAGCAGGCGGTGTCCCTCTGAGAGCCGCCCGAGAAGCTCCCCGTCCAAGGGCTTTACAAACCGCGCGTTGACCAGAGTACAGCCGAAGCCTTCCTTTTTCAGTTCTGTCCGGACCTCCTCCGCCAGGGAAGACATATGTCCCACGAACAGCAGCGCGATCTGTCCCTCCTCGTACAGGACCTCGCTTTTTCCGTATACCACCGGGGCCCGGAATTCCTGCATCCCTTCATAGGCCTCTCCCCTGGGATACCGGACGGCCACGGGGCCTGGAAAATCCACCGCAAACCGGATCATGTCCGCCATCTCCCACCGGTTTTTCGGGGACAGGACCGTCATGTTCGGAATACTGCTCAAAAAGGACAGATCGAAGATCCCCTGGTGGGTCTCCCCGTCAGAGCCTACCAGCCCTGCCCGGTCAATGGCCAGCGTCACCGGCAGGTTCTGCAGGCACACATCATGGATGATCTGGTCGTAGGCTCTCTGGAGAAAAGAGGAATACAGCGCGACCACCGGCTTCATCCCGCCGGCAGCCAGTCCGGCCGCAAATGTCATGGCGTGCTCCTCCGCGATCCCCACATCAAAAAAACGCTGCGGAAAATACCTGGCAAACCGGTTCAGTCCGGTCCCGTCAGCCATCGCCGCCGTGATCACCGCAACCTTTTCGTCATTTCTTCCGATATCACAGATCACCTTGGAAAATACGTCCGTATAGGAATCGGTTTTGGCCGCCTTCTTCGGTTCCCCTGTGGCGATCTCAAAGGGGCCTGTCCCGTGAAATCCGGACGGATTTTTTTCCGCCGGTTCATAGCCCTTTCCCTTCTTCGTGATCACATGGACCAGCACCGCATGGTCTACCCGCTTCGCTTCCCGGAAGGTCTTGTACAGCGCCTTGATGTCATGCCCGTCCACGGGCCCCAAGTAGGTGATCCCCATATTCTCAAAGAGCATTCCCGGTACGATGAGCTGCTTGATGCCGCTCTTGGTCTTCCGGATCCGGTATACGATCCGTTCGCCCTGTCCCGGAATCTTTTTCAGCGTATCCTCCACGCCCCGTTTCAGGTCCATATAGGCTTCCGCCGTGCGCAGCCCGTTGAGGTAGTTGGACATGCCGCCTACATTTTCCGAGATAGACATGTTGTTATCATTGAGGACGATGATAAAATTGCTCTTCAACCGTGCCGCGTTGTTCAGCGCTTCATAGGCCATGCCTCCGGTCATGGAGCCGTCTCCGATGACCGCCGCCACAAAATGGTCCTCTCCCCGGATATCCCGGGCCGCCACATAGCCCAGCCCTGCGGAAATGGAGGTAGAGCTGTGCCCGGTGTCAAACGCGTCGCAGCTGCTTTCCTTCCGCTTCGGGAAACCGCTCATCCCGCCGTAGGCTCTTAAGTTCTCAAATCCGCTCTTGCGCCCGGTCAAAAGCTTGTGGGTATAGGACTGGTGCCCCACATCCCAGATCAGCTTGTCCTCTGGAAGGTGAAAAGCCAGATGAAGCGCCATCGTCAGCTCCACCACACCTAAGTTGGAGGCCAGATGCCCGCCGGTCATGCTGATCTTCTCCACCAGGAAATTCCGGATCTCCTGAGCCAGGGGATCCAGTTCCTCCGGCGCCAGGTTCTGTATATCATTTTCGCCCTGAATCTTATCCAAAATCATAATGCTTTCCCCTTTTTCTGTAACCAATTTGCGAAGCAAATTGATTGCCTGACCTATTTTTTCCGGTGGATCAGGGATTCCAGCAGCATTTCCAGAAACGGGTCCTGAGGCCCGAAAATCTCAAGCTCCCGGATCGCCTCCCGGGACAGCCGCTCGGTCTCTTCTTTCGCATGCCTGAGACCATTTAAAGTCACGTAGGTGGTCTTTTGGTTCTTTTCATCGCTGTGGATGGGCTTACCCAGCTCTTCCCGGGTGCTCTCCACATCCAGGATATCGTCCCGGATCTGAAATGCCATGCCGATCTTGCGAGCAATGGACTCCAGCGCGCCCACCCGGTCCTCTTCTGCTCCTGCAAGCACCGCGCCGACCATCAGGGATGCCTCCAGAAGGGCGCCTGTTTTCAGCCGGTAGATAAAGTCCAGGGTTTCCCCGGAGATCTCCTTTCCTGTGGACTGCACGTCCACCACCTGGCCTCCGACCATCCCGTAGATGCCGGCCTTCCCTGCCAGGATCCCCAGCGCCTTTCCGATCCGTGCCGCATCCGCCCCTTCCATAGAAAAGGCTTTGCAGGCCGTCTCAAAGGCAAAATTCAACAGGGCATCTCCCGCCAGGATCCCCATGTCCTCCCCGTATACGATATGTGTTGTCTTACGGTTCCTGCGGTACTCGTCGTCATCCATGGCCGGCAGGTCGTCGTGCACCAGGGAATAGGTGTGGATCATCTCAATGGCTGCCATAAAAGGCTCGATCTCCCTTCCCTGTCCGCCGCACAGACGGTAGGCTTCCTGCATCAGCATCGGCCGCAGCCTTTTTCCTCCTGCCATCAGGCTGTATTCCATGGCTTCCATGATCACCCGCTGGGGGCCTGCCGCTTCCGGAAGATACGCCCTCAGAACGGCCTCGATCTGCCCGGTACGCTCTATGAGTCCCTGTTGGAACGCGGCTTCATTTTTTTCAAAATTCTGATCACAAATCTTACTGCTCATTGTCTTCTCCATCCTGAAACGGGTGCGTTTCCCCATTCTCATCCAGAATCAGCACTTTCTTCTCCACCGCATCAATCACCGTATTGCACTGTTTCAGAAGCTCCATGCCCTCCTGATAGAGCCGGAAGGATTCTTCCAGATTGACATCCTCACCTTCCAGCTTCCCGATCACTTCTTCCAGATTTTGAAACAGTTCTTCGAGAGGGAGCTGTCCGCCCTCGGGAACCGCCTGCTTGTCTTTTCCCATCCTGAAACCTCCCTTGATACTGTATTGCATTCCTAACCGAATACAGAAAGGCCGGCTGCCCTTCCGCATACGATGGTATCCTTAGGAACTGTCCACACCATCTCTGTGTTGAAATCAGCGGATGCTGCCGCCCGCCTCTCGGTCCGCCAGCGATGGACTGGTTCCTTCCACCTGTACATCCACGATCCCGTCGGATACATAGATCAAAAGCTCGTCCCCCGGCTTTACCTGGGCAATGGACCTGACTGCCCCGCCGGTTCGGTCTGCCACATAAGAATAGCCCTGATTCAGCTTTTTCAGCGGGGACAGGCCGTTCATTTTTTCGATATAGATCGCCAGCTTATGCCGGCATGTCTCCAGACGCCTCTCCATCTGTCCCCGAAGCCTGGTCTCCAAATCGGCCGCATACTGCCTCCGGTCATTGAGCTTCTGCCGGGGATGGGCGTAGCGCAGCCTGACGGAAATCTGTTCCAGGCGCTGTCTTTGCTCCCGCAGCTTCTGGGCCATCAGCCGTTTTAGCTGCAGCTCGTATTCCTTCTTCCTGGCCTCTGCCGCCGCATATTCATAGACCGCAAGCTCTGCCGCCGCAGAAGGGGTAGGCGCCCTTAAGTCCGCCACAAAATCCGAGATCAGGGTGTCTGTCTCATGTCCCACCGCCGAGATCACCGGGACGCTGCAGTCGAAGATGGCCCGGGCCACCGCTTCCTCATTGAAGGCCCAGAGATCCTCAATGGAGCCGCCTCCTCTTCCCGCGATGATCACATCCACCTGCTGTCCTTCCAGCATCCGGATCCCCCGGATGATACTGGATACCGCGCCCTCTCCCTGGACCAGGGCCGGGTAGAGGATCAGCTGCACATAGGGGTTTCTCCGTCTGGCAATATTGATGATGTCCCGCACCGCCGCTCCGGTAGGCGCCGTCACGATCCCCACCCGGCGGACATAGGCGGGAATGGGCTGCTTGTATTCCGGCGCGAACATCCCCATCTCCTCCAGTTCCCGCTTCAATGCCTCGAAGCGCTCATACAGAAGTCCCGCGCCGTCCAGAAGGATCTCCTTTGCGTAGAGCTGGTACTTCCCGTCCCGTTCATAGACGCTGACCGAGCCCAGGACGATAACCGTCTGTCCGCTCTGCATCCGGAACGAAAGCCCTGACCTGGAGCCGGCAAACATGACGCAGGCTATGGTCCCGGACTCATCCTTCAGTGAAAAATAAATGTGTCCCGAGGTGTGGTACTTACAGTTCGAGACCTCTCCCCGGACATAGATGCGGTTCAGCATAAAGTCCTGGGTAAACATATTTTTGATATAGGCATTGACCTGCCTGACCGTATAGACACTGCGCATATATCATGCCTCCTGTTCTCGTCATGCAGCGGCATCCGGCGTCTTCATGATTCCGGTTCTGATTTTGCTTCCGGCTGTGATTTTGCTTCCGGTTTCGATTCCGGCGTTGCTTCCGGTTCCGGTTTTGCTTCCGGTTTTGGTTTCGGTTTCGGGCCGCGGGATACCGGTTCGTCCGGCCGTCCTGCCAGCCGGCCGAGCACTCCGTTTACAAAGGCCGGACTTTCTTCACCGCTGAACCGCTTTGCAAGCTCCACGGCTTCGTTGATGGCTACCCCGGTAGGAATATCCGGATCCCACTTCATCTCGTATACGGCAAGGCGCAGGATCGCCAGATCCACCTTGTTCATACGCTTCGTCTTCCAGTCCGTGCTCTTCGCGTTGATCAGCGCATCGATCTCGGGGATCAGCGGTATGACCTTTTCATATTTTGTCCGGATATACTCCTGGTCCCGGTCCGTCGCATGCTCCAGGCTCTCGAAATATAATCTCAGATGCTCCGGCATCTCGTCCGGCCGGTTGAATTCCACCTGAAACAGCATCTTAAACACATGCTCACGAAGTTCTGTTCTTACCATAAAAAACTCCTTTCCGCAAATATGTAAAAAAGTGTGCGCCTCAACGCACACTTGCGGCTTTGCAACGAAAACCTAATCCTCCATCTCCACGCCTGCGACACGGATATTGATATCAGCGACTTCAAGCCCGGTCATATTCTCGATCGCGCTCTTTACCTTCTCCTGTACCCTGGCAGTCACGTCCACGATACTGTAATTATACTTCAGATTCAGGGCAAGCGACACGGTCACAACGCCCTCCAGCACATCCACCTTGACCCCTCTCGACAGCTTCTTCATGCCCAGCTTGCTGATCAGCTCATTGGTGATATTGCCTGCCATGGAAGCCACACCTTCCACCTCTGTGGCGGCAAGCCCCGCGATGATCGCTACGACCTCATCCGCGATCTTCACATCCCCAAGTCCGGCTTCATTCTGTATGTCATACGTTATTTTTTCGTCCTTTGCCATCTTTCTAACCTCCCGTCTGGTGTTTCGTATATCTGGCGCTAAGTATCATTATAGCAAATATCCTGCCGTTTGCAAACAAAAACTCTAACAATTTATGATTTTCCGAACTCCGACAGCCTCAGCCCCTCGTTCCTCTCCAGTGTCATACGGACGCTCCACTCATGGATGAACAGCAGGAGCGGACGGTCCTTTAAGTCCTTGATCTTCTTCATATCCGACGTACCGCTCAGACGGTCCATATCGATCTCTTCATTTTCGATCCAGCGGATATGCTCATAGGGCAGGTTTTCCAGAAGGATCTCCACGTTGTATTCATTTTCCAGACGGTACTTGAGCACGTCAAACTGGAGCACGCCCACCACGCCTACAATGATCTCTTCCATTCCGGTGTTGTATTCCTGGAAGATCTGGATGGCGCCCTCCTGGGCGATCTGGTTGATCCCCTTGACGAACTGCTTCCGCTTCATGGTGTCCATCTGGCGCACCCGTGCGAAATGCTCCGGCGCAAAGGTGGGGATCCCTTCATAGACATACCGTTCCTTCGCATTGGTCAATGTATCGCCGATGGAAAAGATGCCCGGATCAAAAATCCCGATGATGTCGCCTCCGTAAGCCTTGTCGATCATCTTCCGTTCGCTTGCCATCATCTGCTGGGGCTGGGACAGGCGCACCTCTTTTCCTCCCTGCACATGATAGACGGACATGCCTGCCGTAAATTCCCCGGAGCAGATGCGCATGAACGCGATCCGGTCCCGGTGTGCTTTATTCATATTTGCCTGGATCTTGAACACAAATGCGGAAAATTCCGTCTCTGTCATCGGATCCACTTCCCCCTGGTCGGACATCCTCGGCAGCGGAGACGTGGTCATATCCAGGAAATGCCGCAGGAAGGTCTCCACACCGAAGTTGGTCAGCGCGGATCCGAAAAATACCGGGGAAAGCTCTCCCTTTGACACCAGCTCCTGGTCAAATTCAGCCGCCGCCCCGTCCAGCAGCTCGATCTCCTCATCCAGCTTTGCCCGGGCTTCCTCACCCAGGATCCCGTCCAGCTTGGGTGTATCGATGGAGAGCTTCTGCACCTCCCCCATCCGGGTTCCCTTCTGGGTATCCGAGAACAGCTCCACCTCCCTGCGGCTTCGGTCATAGACCCCTTTGAAAGCCTTGCCTGAGCCGATGGGCCAGTTCACCGGGCAGGTGGCGATCCCCAGTTCCTTTTCGATATCATCCAGCAGCTCGAAGGTATCCATGGCGTCCCGGTCCATCTTGTTGATAAAGGTAAAGATCGGAATATGGCGCATGACACAGACCTTGAACAGCTTTCGTGTCTGGGCCTCCACGCCCTTCGACCCGTCAATGACCATGACCGCGGAATCCGCCGCCATCAGGGTCCGGTAGGTATCCTCCGAGAAATCCTGGTGTCCCGGCGTGTCCAGTATATTGATGCAGAAGCCGCCGTATTCAAACTGCAGCACCGAGGAGGTCACCGAGATCCCTCTCTCCTTCTCGATCTCCATCCAGTCCGACACGGCATGCCTTGCGGTCGCCTTTCCTTTTACGGAGCCTGCCTGGTTGATGGCTCCTCCGTAGAGCAGAAACTTCTCCGTCAGCGTGGTCTTGCCCGCGTCCGGATGGGATATGATGGCAAATGTTCTTCTTCTCTCTATTTCCTTCGTAATCTCAGACATATTCAAATCTCCCAGCATTCTTTCTATCCAAAAATCAGGAGTCCGCCCGATCCCGCGCAGTGTATCGCACAGCACCGGGCGAAACAGTATTCTAAGTTTACCACAAGAATGCCCCGCCTGCAACGCCTGTTTTTCGTGAAATACAAAAAAGCTCTCACAGGCAGCTTTTCTGCATACGGGGAGATACAAAAAAACCTGCACGCGGCAGGTTTTTTAACAGGTTTTTATTCATGGATCGGCGTGATCACGATATTCTCCGGAGCGATCTCTGTTTTTCTGGTTACGATATCTTCAATCTGGGCCCGGTTGGCGTCTGTCAGCTCCGCCGCGTCCACCACCACGTCCGCAGAATCATTGGTCAGGCTGACCACAGCCTCCGAAAATCCCTTGGATGCCATCAGAGTTTCGATCGCCATCTCCTGCTCCGCCAGCTCCGTCCTACGGACCAGCTGAGCCAC
>CATLCV010000234.1 GCA_949893755.1 uncultured Lachnospiraceae bacterium
TACGTGGAGGTGGATGTCCTCGGCGATTATGACCAGGTCATGCGCAACATCCTCTCCGGAATGACCTGCCTGTTCATCAGCGGCTATGAGGTGTGCATTGCCATCGACTGCCGGACTTACCCTGCCAGAAGCGTAGGGGAGCCGGAAAAGGACAAGTCTCTTAGGGGTTCCCGGGATGGTTTTGTAGAGACCATCGTATTCAACACTGCCCTGATCCGGCGGCGGATCCGCGACCCTCATCTGGTCATGGAGATGACAGAAGCCGGTCAGACCTCCCGGACAGATATTGCCATCTGTTATATTCAGGACCGTGTGGACAAGGACCTGCTGAGCAATATCAAGCAGCGGATCGACGCGCTCCATGTGGACGACCTGCGCATGAACCAGCAGAGCCTGGCTGAGGCAATCTACCACCGGAAATGGTTCAATCCCTTTCCCAAATTTAAGTTCACGGAGCGTCCGGATACCGCGGCTGCCTGTCTTCTGGAAGGAAAGGTGGTGATCCTGGTGGATAATTCTCCCTCCGCCATGATCCTGCCCACCTCCATCCTGGACATCGTGGAAGAGGCCAATGACTATTATTTCCCGAAGATCACAGGAACCTACTTAAAGATCTCCCGGGCGGTCATTGCATTTCTCACCGTGTTCCTGACCCCTGTATTTCTGCTTTTTATGCAGAACCTGGACTGGCTGCCGGAAGTATTTTCCTTTGTAGCGGTCAAGGACATGGTCAATATCCCGCTGGTGTTCCAGCTCCTGCTCCTGGAGGTTGCCATCGACGGTCTCCATCTGGCGGCGCTGAATACGCCCAGCATGCTCAGTACCCCCTTAAGTGTGATCACCGCCCTGGTGCTGGGAGAATTTTCCGTATCCTCCGGCTGGTTCAACGCGGAGGTGATGCTGTATATGGCCTTTGTCGCCATGGCAAACTACGCCCAGCCCAACTTTGAGCTTGGATACGCCATGAAGTTCATGCGGATCCTCCTTCTGATCCTGACAGCCTTGTTCAACTGGATCGGGTTCGCGGCAGGCTGCGTCATCGTGTTCTGCTTCCTGCTCTTTAATAAGACACTGTCCGGAAGAAGCTTTCTGAATGTGAAAATGAATTGAGTAAGGTATGCCTGCCATCGGCAGCCTTTCTGCATACGATGGTATGGGAGGCGGAAGGATCGCAGCCCTTCCGCTTCCCTTTACAGTTCCCTGCTCAATTTTCCTCCCAATGTCTTTTTTGAGACAGGCTTTTTATAAAACAGAATGGAGAGTACATACTCCAAAGTGCCTCCCGCCAGGATCAGAACAGCCCCGATCAGCGCGCCCCGAACCAGCGCCCCCATATCTTCCCCCAGAAAATCCGACCGCAAGAGCGACATCATGAAAAACGAAACGAAGCCGGACAGAGAAAAACACATCACAAGAAATGCAGGAAATGATTTATACAGAACTCCTGTAAAAACCATGATCACTGCCGCCAAAAACGCCAGGAAGGACAGCATCACAGCACTCTGCGCGGTTTTATCCGGATGAATGAGGATGATCACCGCTTTTTTCAAAACGATGATCAGATACGCTGCCAGCGTTGCGCACAGACTCATCACTGCCGGAACAGATGTCTGCAGTTTTTTTCTGACAGGAGAGGCCAGCACGATATCCACTGCATTTAGAGAAAAAAGAATCTGCACGGGTACCATTGCGCAGGCCAGCAGCAGATACCCGTCCAGCGGCGTCGTAATTCCTGCCAATTCCAGGGCAAAGAATAACACATCTGCCGCCGTGCATACGATCAGCAGCACCAGATTTGTTTTGATTCCATACCCGTAACGTAATAACCGGATTCCCAGTTTCATATCATTGATCATAATATCCTCCCTTCACTTTCCCCATTGCTTTGTTTACGGTCAGAACACTGGCCAGGACTCCAAGAACCAGAAAAAGCAGCTCAAATCCAACCCGGAACCGCCATGATCCTGACCGGTACACGCAAAGCAGACATCCTGAACCCATAAGCGCCGAAATCTGCCCTATACAGACATTGACCGCGATTCCGCCTCCATACCTTGCCAAAAATGTGCCCGCTGCGGAAAAAACATAAGAAACCATTGCCATAAGCGGCAGCCCTCCCCAGTGCCCTGTATACAGCTCACAGACCGCCAGGATTCCAAAAGCTGACAGGAGCTTGCGCAGCAGATCCAATATCAGCGCATTTTTCATGATCTCCATTCCCATGCCGGAGGTCCGAAGAACGTCCATCCTTTCCGACTCCTTTGCCATCAGCCCGGAAAACAGCCAGTGATCGGAAAGGATCTCCGCCATCGTCAGAAGCATTGCCGTCGCCGTCAGCCCCGGTTCTCCGAAAAAGCTTCCGATGCCTGTGCCGATTCCTGCCAATACCGCAGGCATCAGGAGAAAGATACACACCTTGTATGAAAAAGAAGAAAAGACCAGATAGCTTTTTATTTTTTTCTTCATAAGCCTGAACCCCTTCCTTTCCGGGGGCTGTTTGCCGTGTTTGCTTTCATCACCGCCACGCAGATCTGGGAAAGGGTGGGAATCTCCACGGCGATGTCCAGTCCGGCCAGACGTTCCAGATCCCGGGTCCGGCAGATCCCCTCGAACCCGTAGGAGTTCCTGCTCATGGAAAACAGGATCTCCCCTGCCTGGCCTGCGTCCGATGCTTCCCCTTTTACCAGAGCGTATTCTTCCTTCAGATCTTCCACAAATCCTTCCTCTACAATGGTCCCATGCTCCATGATGAGGCAATAGTCCGTCACATTTTCCATATCCGCGATATTGTGGGTGGAAAAAAAGATCGAGCGTTCTCCGTCCCTCTCCTCCAGATAGTCCCGCATCCTGTCGCAAAGCTGGTCCCGCATAAGAGGATCCAGCGGGGACGCAGGTTCATCCATGATCAAAAGCTCCGTATTCCTGGACAGCACGGCCGCCAGCATCAGCTTCATCCGGTTGCCGTCGGAAAGCTTTTTCACGCTCTTCGTCATGGATTGGCTGATCCCCATATCTTCGCAGAGTTCCCGGAACCGTTCTTTCTGAAAGCCCGCAAACAGCAGTCCGCTGATCTCCTCCACCTGACGGATGGTCCAGTGGGGCAGATAATAGCTGCCAGGCCCTGTATAGCCGATCCGCTCCTGCACGCTGCCGTCCAGCTTCCGCCTCTGGTCTCCGAAGTAGGACACCTCCCCCTGGAAATCCAGCCGGATACCGGAAAGTATGTTTAAAAGCGTGGTCTTGCCCGCTCCGTTTTCCCCGATCAATGCCGTGGCAAAGCCCCTGGGAATCTCCAGTCTCGGAATCGAAAGCTGAAAGTCTCCGTATTTCTTTTTCAGATTGCCTGCCTGTATGACGCTTTCCTGTTTTTGTTCTGCCTGTTTCATATCCTCCCGCCCTTTCTGTTTGTCTATGTGTCTATATCTTCCGGTTATTCCGGTCCGTTTTTTTGTTCCTCGCTCATGTCCAGCAATACCCGCAGTGTCATTTCCAGGTCACTTCGCGGCATACCCGCGATCTCCGCAGCGTGGATCGCCTCTGTCAGGGCTTCTTCCACCCGGCGCAGATGCTGTTCCTTAAGCATCTCGCTGTCCTGGGCATTGACATAGAAGCCCTTTCCCTGGACAGCGGTCACCAGCCCCTCCGACGCAAGCAGCTCATACGCTTTCATCGTGGTAATGACACTGATCTTCAATTCCTTCGCCAGACTGCGGATGGAAGGAAGATACTCTCCCTCCTTCAGCCTGCCCGCCAGAATGTCTGTCTTCATCTGTTCCGCGATCTGCTGATAAATGGGAATCCCGGAATTCTGTAATAATTTCAAATCTCCATCACCTCCACTTCTTATCTGTTTATATGTTATATATACACTATAATCAGGTATTTGTCAAGCACTTCTGGAAAAAAACACCTGTACGGTTGGCCGAACCCCCGCCGGAACGAAAAAAAGCTGCGGTACAGACCCAAAAATCTGTACCGCAGCTTTTTATGAAGCAGTATGAAAACAGTTTTCTATCAAAATCATGTTATCCTGAGCGGCAGATTTATCTGGCGCGCAGGATTATTCAGAACAGCAGCCGTTATAGATTTCCCAGCAGCTTGTCAATGCTGACCAGCTTTACGCTCAGCACAAAGATCTCTGTTGCCACCCTCAGCTCCTCCAGTGTCGGATACGAAGGCGCGATCCGGATATTGCTGTCCTTCGGATCCTTTCCATAAGGATAGGTCGCTCCTGCGTCCGTCATCACCAGTCCCGCTTCCTTGGCCTTCGCGACGATGGCCTTTGCACAGCCCTCCATGGCGTCAAAGGAAATGAAGTAACCGCCCCGCGGTGCGATCCAGGAACCGATCTCCAGCCCGCCCAGCTCTTTTTCCAGTGTATTCAGCACCGTGTCGAACTTGGGCCGCAGAATCTCCGCATGCTTCTTCATATGCTGCACCATGCCGGAAATGTCTCCGAAAAATCTGGCGTGGCGGAGCTGGTTCACCTTATCATGGCCGATGGTCTGCACCCGCATCTGCTTGCGGATCTCCACCAGGTTTGCGTCCGATGCCGCAAACGCCGCGATTCCCGATCCCGGAAAGCTGATCTTGGATGTGGACGCGAACTTATACACCAGATCCGGATTGCCTTCCTTTTTACATTCCATGAAGATCTCGATCAGGTAGTCCTGCTTGTCCTCATACAGATGATGGATGCCGTATGCATTGTCCCAATAGATCCGGAAATCCTTTGCCGCCGGTTTCAGGCACGCAAAACGATGGACCGTCTCATCCGAATAGGTGATTCCCTGCGGGTTGGAATACTTGGGAACGCACCAGATTCCCTTGATGGACTCGTCTTCTGCGACCAGCCTTTCCACGATGTCCATATCCGGTCCCGTCGGTGTCATCGGAACGGTCACCATCTCAATCCCAAAATGCTCCGTGATCGTAAAATGCCTGTCATACCCCGGCACCGGACACAAGAACTTCACCCGGTCCAGCTTCGCCCATGGCGTGCTGCCCATTACGCCGTGGGTCATCGCGTGGGAGATCATATCATACATCACATTCAGGCTGGAATTTCCAAAAATAATGATATTATCCTTCGGAACCTCCATCATATCCGCTAAAAGCTGCTTTGCTTCCCGGATCCCGTCCAGTACCCCGTAATTTCTGCAGTCAATGCCTTCCTCGCAGATCATATCGGATTCCTTGTGCAGTACGTCCATCATTTCCATAGACAGATTGAGCTGCGCGATAGACGGCTTTCCCCTGGACATGTCCAGACTCAGTTCCTTCGCCTTGACCGCTTCAAATTCCTGTTCCAGTTCCTTCTTTAATGCTTCCAGTTCTTCCGCATTCATCTCTCTGTATGACGGCATAATCTCAACCTCCAAACTTAAGGAGCTGTCATGAAATCATATTGAAATCCAATATGATTTCGTGACAGTTCCTGACTCACCAACTTGTCACCGTTTGCTATTGTATATAATTTTCGGCAATTCGTCAAGAAAAAACTGCTCTGTCAGGCTAAAGTAGGGACAATGGGTTATATTTTTTTGAAAAAAATCCAAAAATCTTTCACACATTTCTTTCACACACATATTATGGAACTGTAAACAATCAATTTGGAGGATTTCAAAATGAGTGATTTAAGCGCAACAAACTGTGGATGCGGATGTGAAAATTCCTGTGGCGGCGGTCTCTTCGGAGGCGGCGGAAACAATTCCTGTCTGTGGATCATCCTGCTTCTCATCTTCTGCGGCGGATGCGGCAATGGCTGCGGCAGAATGAGCGACGGCTGCGGATGCGGCAATGACAGCTGCCTGTGGATCATCCTGCTTCTCATCTTCTGCGGCGGATGCGGCAATGGCTGCGGCAGAATGAATGATGGATGCGGCTGCGGATGCTAATTTTTTGAAGCAGCAGGGAACTGCAGAAGTTCCTTAGCCTGACGCGGCTCGGCTGTCTTTGGCAGCCCTGCCGCATTGTAATGCGTTTTATGTCCCCGGTACCCTGTTTCGTACCGGGGAGATTTTTTATTCTAATTGTTTCTCCTCTTTTCCATCTCTGCTGTGTATTTTTTCCGGCCCTCCGCCTTCGTTGCCTGTTTTTTCAGAAAAGCAATTCCTCAGGTCTGTATCGGTCTGTTTTCTTCTCATACAGCCTTCGTCAATCTCATAGACCGCATTTCCGTCGATGATCAATTTCGCTCTCATCAGCTTTTCTCCTGTGATTCGTTCCCTATTATTGTATGTTCGCCGTTCTGAAAAGGAACTCCGCCGCGGCGCGCGATTCCGCCAAATGATCTTGAACCATAACATAATCCCACATTTTCCCTCATATATATATTCGTAAAGGATTTCCCTTGATACAACGTTAAGGCCAGGAGTGCTTATGGAAAAGAAATCTCCCACACCCATGACGCCGTTCGATGAATGGACCGTCCCAAAAGAACTTCATATCCTAAAGCTGCTTCTCCCTTACACACCTGCCTCCTCACAGCAGGCATTGGGGATTCTTGTCAAAGTCATTGAACTGCAGCACACGTTCCAATATTTTCAACAGCAAAAAAATGTCCTGCACAGCCAGGAATTTTCCGCAGGCTTCTCTTCCCCCCTGGATATGCTGGAAGAGATCGCCCCTTATCTCCCGCCCGAGCAGGCGGAAATGCTGGGAACCTTCCGCAATATGATGAATATAATGGATATGGTACAAATGATGCAGGAGTTTTCCGCCGGTACAGATCAGGAGCCTTACGGGTCCGGCAGTCCGGGAACCGATGCTTCCTCTCAAAGTTCCTCCCAATATAACGCTGACCGGCAAGAGCCCCAAAAAACCTCCGGAAGCTTCGGCGGAGGGTCCGGCGGAGGGTTCGATCCCATGCAGCTTGTGATGGGAATGCTCTCTCCGGAGCAGCAGGAAATGTTCGAAATGTACCAGACCATGTTCTCACAGCCGGAGGAGCCTGCTGCCGCCGATTCTCCCCCGGGGAGTGCCGCTCCGTCAGGTTCTGGCAGCTTCGGCCAGGCATCGCCGGAGGTTCAGATTCAGGAGGACGGACAGCAGGAATCCGGGCTGAATGACTTTTCGATCCGGGAGGACGGACAGCAGGAGCCCGATTTGAATGTATTTTCACTGCGGGATACGGACCTGTCTGAAACGGAATCGTATTATGACATGCAAAAATAAGCAGAAAAGAATGGAGACAGACTATGAATGAATGGATGAATAACCCTTTATTAAATAACATCGACCCGGTAAAGCTGGACCTGATCCAGAAGGCAGCCGCGCAGGTTTCCGGAAAATCCGGAAAAGAGCTTGCTCCGGTCATGCTGGCACTTATCACCAGCGCCAACCGGCAGAAGATCCAGTTTTCCCAGGATGAGATCAGCCTGATCCTGGGAATCCTGAAAGAAGGAAAATCAAAGGAAGAACAGGCGCAGATCGACAAGACGATCCAGATGGTGACTTCCCTGATCCAAAAGAACACGAAATAAACGGAGGCTGCGAACAGTAACTGCGAAATGGTCCGAGTGTGAATGGCCGCAGATTTCTCTGGTTTTTCGGCCTCAAACGGTATATAATATACTGAACGCCAAGACAGATCCTTCTATGTATACAGCAGCTTCACAACACACACTCTGGATTAAAGGAGAACAGATACCATGAGAAATATCAAACTGATCCTGGAATATGACGGAACCCGTTATCAGGGCTGGCAGCAGCCCGGAAAGAAAGACCCTTCCGGCACCATTTCCGGAAGGCTGACGGGTACGCTCTGCCGGATGACCGGAGAAGAGATCGAGCTCTTCTGCGCCGCGCGCACAGAGCCGGGCGTTCATGCCTCCTGCCAGACCGTCAGCTTCAAAACGGCTTCCCGGCTTCCGGTTCCGGAGATCCGGCGTGAGCTGAATCAATATCTGCCCCAGGATATTGCCGTCCTGCGGGCCGAGGAGGTTCCGGAACGCTTCCATGCTTCCCTGAACCTCCTTTCCCAGACCTATACTTACCGGATCCATACCGGCGCCGTGATGGATGTGTTTCGCAGAAAGTATATGTTCCACGTTCCCCGGCCCCTGGATATCTCCGCCATGAAAGCGGCAGCCTCCCAGCTTGTCGGAACGCATGACTTCCGCTGTCTGTCCTCCGGCAGGACGAAGAAAAGCTGTGAAAAAGAGCTTCTGTCCGCAGAGATCGTGTCTCCTGCGGAAGAGGAACTCTGTATTGTCCTGGAAGCCTCTTCCTTCCTGCACCAGATGCCCCGGCTCATTGCAGGCACCCTGCTGGATGTGGGAACGGGTATCCGAAGTGCGGCATGTATTCCGGCCATTCTGTCCGGCCGGGAGCCGGCCAGCCGGCCCGCTCCTCCGGCAGGACTCTGCCTGACCCAAACCCGATATTAAAAGTCCGCG
>CATLCV010000235.1 GCA_949893755.1 uncultured Lachnospiraceae bacterium
GGTTTTATCTACAAAATATGGCTTTTCTGCTTCGTTTTTATATAACCTGTATGCGGCTTCACTGTTCAGATAAATCCCCATGTAGTTGTTCTCCTTTCTACCACTAAACATACAGCCCCCCTGATTGGAACAAGTTCTTTCATACTATGGACAATCTGTTCTGTATTCTTCTGTCCCTTGAAAGTCTGGAAATGATATGGAAACAGCTTAATTGCAGTATAACATATCTTCTGCGTTCTTTCCACATAGAAAACCGGCAGCTTTTCTGCATACGATGATAAAACCGGCTCCCGCAGATTTCCCGCAGGAGCCGGTTGGCCGATATATCACTCTATTCCCGCAAAGCGCCAGACATTCATACTTGCACGGCTATTTTGCGGCTGCCGCAAGGGGCAAAGCCCTCACCAGCTTATTGCAGTTTTTTTGACTTTGCATCTGCATCCGCAATCTCCTGCTGATTCAGCGCCCCGATCACCGCCTCATACAGCGGCTTCGCCTCCGCCGCCTGTGCGCACAGCTCCGCCATGGTCATCTGATGCGCCATGGCAAGCATCGGATTCTCCAGCATGCCCGGCACCATCTGGTTGAACATCTCCACCGCCAGCGGCTCTGCCAGGATTTCTCCCAGCGTGCTGTCCATGCTGAACCGCTCAAAGGCAAGGCTGGTCTCTGTCTCATATTCGTATTCATAGGTCCCGGAGCCGGCCCTGATCACTCCGTCCTTTTCCGGAAGCCAGATCTCCGCCGAGGTATTGGCCGGAACCTCCACATGCACCCGGATCTTTCCATCCCTGCAGCTCCATTGACTCACGATCTTCCCGTAGACGGATTCAAATTCGATCCCGGCCTCTTCGATCCCTTTTACAAACATGGGCTGCACCCGGAACCGTTTGTAGCCCGGTTCCAGCTGACTGACTCCTGCCACCTTCCGGTACATCCAGTCCCCGATGGAGCCGTAGGCATAGTGATTCAGGGAATTCATTCCCGACACGTCAAAGCTGCCGTCCGGCAGGATGGAATTCCAGCGTTCCCAGATGGTGGTGGCCCCTTTGTTGACCGCATACAGCCAGGACGGATAATCTTCCTTCATAAATAATGCCGCCGCAAGGTCATGAGCCCCGTTCTCGGACAATGCATGGCACAGGTACGGCGTGCCCACGAAACCGGTTGCCAGGTGGTTCTTATGATTTTCGATATTGGTCCGCAGGGTCTGCAGGATCCGTTCCCGGTCCTTCTCGCGGGCCAGGTCAAAATACAGGGACAGCACCGCCCCGGTCTGGGTCTCGCTGACGATCCTTCCCGTATTGGTATAGTATTCCTGACGGAATGCTTCCAGGGTGTTGTCATACAGCTCCTGATATTCCTTCACAGCCTCCCCAAGGCCCAGCACCTCCGCAGTCCGCTTCACCAGGTCGGTCACATACAGATAACAGGCGTTTGCGATGAAATATTTATCCGTTGCCCCGGTCCGGTCCGCGCTCTCCTCCTTGTCCAGCGCCAGCCAGTCCCCGTACTGGAAGCCGCTCTGCCAGAGCCCGTTTTCGCCGCACTGGCTTCGGATATAGTCTACCCACTCGTGCATGCATTTCCAGGATTCCTCCAGAATCCCCTTATCGCCGTAGATCTGGTACACGACCCAGGGAACGATCACCGCCGCGTCGCTCCACGCCGAAGAGCTGTACTGCCCCAGGATGTCCGGCACCACATGGGGGACTCCTTTTTCCAGAGAGGATTCCGCCGCCACATCCCGCATCCATTTGCTGAAAAATAAAGCCGTATTTCGGTGAAATGCTGCCGTCCAGGAGAAGATCTGGGCATCCCCGGTCCATCCCAGCCGTTCGTCCCGCTGAGGGCAGTCTGTCGGAATATCCAGAAAATTGCCCCTCTGTCCCCAGGAAATATTGCTCTGGAGCTGATTGACCTTCGGGTTGGAACAGAAAAACGTTCCGGTTTTCTCCATATCGGAATGCATCACGCAGGCCGTAAACTGATCTGCGGACAGCTCGTCAAGCCCTTCCACACAGAGATAACGGAATCCGTGAAATGTAAAATGAGGCAGGAACGTCTGCGCTTCTCCGCTGCAGATATAGGTGTCAATGGATTTTGCCTGGCGCAGGGTATCGGGGTAAAAGTTGCCGTCCTTGTCCAGAACCTCCGCATGGCGGATGACAATTTTCTGTCCTTTTTTTCCATGCACCCGGATCTCTGCAGCACCGGTCAGGTTCTGTCCGAAATCCACCAGCTTTTCTCCCTTCGGCGTGACGATCAGTTCCTTTGCCGAAATCCGCTCCGTGATACGCACCGGTTCATTTTCCTGGGCGGTCAGTATCGATTTGTCGAACCCGGCCGCGGATACATGCCCCTCCCTGATCTCGGGCTGATCCGTATCTATGGTTTCCCCCATGTAGATCTCGCTGTATCGGATCTCTCCGGTTCTCACCTTCCAGGTCTCATCCGTACAGATCACTTCCCGGCTGCCGTCCTCATAGAGAAGATGGAGCTCCGCAAAGGCACCGGCCCGGCTGCCGTAAAGGCTGCTCTGCAGCATGAAGCCGAAAATGCCTTTATACCAGCCGTTTCCGACGATCATCTCCAACGCCGCCTGGTTTGGTACTTCATTTTGAGTGTCCAGCCGGTCCTGCTCCGGATTTTTATTTTCGGACACATTTTTACATCCGTTCTGCAGCAGCTCCGTAACATCGTGGATCTGGTATTGCAGACGGTGACGGTAGCTGGTCCACCCGGGCGCCATGCGCTCGTCCCCGATGCGCACTCCATTCAGGTACGCCTCATAGACTCCCCATGCCGTGGAATAGAGCCTGGCCTGCTTCACCGCTCCTTTTAAAGGAAATGTCCTGTAAAAGACCGGGCATGCCGTTTCTTCCTCCGGAAAATCATGGGTGATCATCTTTGCCTGAAATTCCTCCGGCCGGAAGATCCCGGTTTCAAAGGTCATGGTTTCCGACGCCGTATTTCCGTGGTTATCCGTCGCCTCCACAGTCACATGATATCGGGTTTCCGGTTCCAGCTCTGTTCCGGCGTAGGGGATCAGTACGGAAGTCCCGCTTTCCTCCCTGTGATCCCAAACCATTTTTTCCCCGGTCCTGACCTGGATACGGCAGGATTTCTGCACCGTATCTGCCTGCTTGGACTCCATTTTCCATGAGAATCTCGGATGTATCCTGTCGATCCCGATCGGATTTACTCTGTATTCTGTCCTCAGATCATATAATTTCATATCTTTCTCCTTTTTTCTTTTTTACGAAACTTCCATAAGCCTGCTGTGATAAGACAATACCGCCAGTTCTCGGGGGAAGCTTTCAATCTGTCAATGATTCTACCTGATTTCCGCCTCTGATTCTTTCAGATTTGTTCGATATATTATAAATTCATTTGATATCCTGTCCTGTTTCTGCTATCATATCCATAAATCACAGCAGTTCCAGACAGGAGGCCGCCCCATGAACCGAATCGATGATCTGAAAACCCTTTGCCAGATGTTTTATCAGGATACGAATATCCCCTTTTACCTGTATCAAAATACGGAGCTTCTCTTCGCGTTTCCCGATACGCAGCTGGCCTGCGTCTATCCCCCTGCCCGATACCGGGACGCTCTTTTCGAAAATACAGGGGCCATTTCCTACCTTTTCACGGACTACGGGATCTTATATGCCTCTGTACACGCAAGCACCCCCCCTGGGCTTTGGATCCTTGCCGGCCCGGTCAACCACATTCCTTTTACGGATTCGGATTTCCACCATATGTATGCCGATTATATCGTGGTGCAGGAGGACCGCGCGTTTTTTCAGGGCTTCTTTCAGTTCATCCCTCCGGTATCGCTGACCTCCTTCCTCACAAAAATGCTTCTGGTAAACTATATTGTCAATCACGAAAAGCTGGAGCTCTCCGATATTTTAAAACCTGATTCCGGGGAGATTTCCGCACAGCATGTAGAAAAGACATACGAACAGAAGGAGACCTTTACCCACAATAATTCTTATGAGGTAGAATCTCTGATCTTACATTATATAGAGACAGGAAATATAGACGGGTTAAAGAACATGACCTTCACAGACGCGGTCATTCAGGCGGGAGTAGTTGCCCCCACGCAGCTGCGGCAGATCAAAAACACACTCATCGTTATGACCACCCTGGCCACCAGATCCGCGATCAAAAGCGGAGTGGATACAGATACCGCGTTTCAGATCTCCGACCTGTATATCCGGACGGCCGAGCAGACCAATGATCCGGCCGCCCTGAATGCACTGACCTTTCAGATGCTGCTGGACTTTGCCGGGAAGGTGCAGGAGTGTTTCCTGCCGGGCACCTCCGACGAACTCCTCCTGCGCGCGCTCCGGTTTGTCCAGCAGAATACGAACAGGCCCATCACGGTCAGCGACGTGGCGGAATATGTAGGATTCAGCCGTTCCTATTTTTCCACCTACTTCAAGGAACAGATGGGCTTTTCCCTGAGCGCGTATATTCTCCGGTGCAGGCTGGAAGAAAGCAGGCAGCTGCTGCAGTTTACGGACAAGCCTTTAAGTGTCATCAGCAGCTATCTCTGCTTCTCCAGCCAGAGCCATTTTCAGACAGCCTTTAAAAAGCAGTACAAGATCACGCCCCTGCAGTACCGGAAAAATCCCGCGCTGCACGGCAAGGGGCTGCTGCCGGAGGAACGCTGAGGTCACATATCCATGCTGCCCGGCGGATTTATCTGACGCGCAGTTTATTTCCGGGATATGACGGCAGAGACTTCACGGTCTCCCGCCGCCGTGATCCTGACATAGACGGCGCCGTCCATGCTTTTCACAGTCTGTACCTCCGTCCCGGCATCCGCAGACATCTCATACTCTTCAAAGGGGAGGAAACAGAGCACCTCTTTTCCTTCCCAGGACACTTCAAATACTTCCTTCTGCCGGTCGTAATGATAGCGCCTCAGTTCTCCCTCCGTCACTGCAGGGTAGGCCCGTTTCAGCGCAGAATAATTTTCATCCGTTTCCATCCCCGGCAGATACCACCAATAGGTGGAGCTCCACAGATATGTTTCCAGGATCCCGTGCATCTGGTCGATCAGACCGTTTGTAAACTCTCTGCTTGGAAACGCGCCCCACTCTCCGGCAAGCACCGGCATCCCCAGCCTTTCCTGGGTCATCCGCTTATCCGCAAATAAAGCGGCCACATTTTCCGGATTAAAATTGTCGTAGTTGTCACTGTCCACCACAGAATCATATCCGTGGGGCGCATAGATCTGCTGCTCCTCCGGCTTTTTGTCCGGTCCGTTTACGCGTCCGATCCCGGAAGTAAAGTTGGCGCTGCAGTAAATATTTCCGCCTGTTGCCAGAGCCCTCTTTGACACTCTGCGGATGCTGTCATTCATTTTCTGATAGAAGGGCATCAGGGTATTCCGGTCAAATTCCATGAATGCCCGGCTGACGATCTCCCCCATATAAGCCTGGCTCTCCGGCGTGATCCCCTGCATGGACGCAAGATCAAATTCGGGAAATTTTTCTTTTGTTTTATTTTCCGCAAGGCCAAATGTATTCCTTGCGAGGCTTCCCATAAAGGGCTCGTTCATCGGCTCATAGCCGATAATGTTGTCATGATCGTCCAGCCGCCTTGCAATATGCTCCCACATGGACGCATAGTGGTCCATCAGCCCGATCCCGTCCTCTGCCGGGTCATTTTTCCAGAAATGGTCCGCCGCGTTGATGATCGCTTCGCTGCGCAGGTATGCTTCGTACCACATGGTACAGTCCGCCGGATGCTCCGCTCCGTCCGTAAGCGTCGCCCACTCCGGAGCGCCGTCCATATACCGGACAGACCACAGATCCTGATGCATGTCAATCAATACATACAGGTTCTCCGCCTCTGCGTCTGAGATCACGTCTCCAATTTTATCCAGATATGCATCATCATACACGCCCGGCTGAGGCTCCACCGCATCCCAGAAGATCCCCAGGCGGATCACATTGAATCCGCTCCGGGCAAACCAGGAAAACAATCTCCTGTGATCGGGCCACAGATAGCCCAGCTTCTTTTCCTTGCAGACAAAATTGATTCCCTGCAGCAGCACTTCCCTGCCGGATCCGTCTACAAACCTTGTTCCTTTTACCGTTAATTTTTGCATAAAACCCTCCTGATCTTGATATATTTCACAGATTCCCGCTTCCGTTTGCACCTGCCTTACTCCGCGCTGCCTGCTGCCTTCTGCTCTGCGATCTTTGCATGGATCTCCGGCATCCGCTTTTCCAGATCGAATTTCAGCGATACGAAGAACATCACCGCAAACAGTATGATTGGAATATAAATGTTGAATGTAAAGATGGCGTATTTTGTTCCTGCCGTCAAAGCCGCCGCATTGGGGTCGTAGCTGGCAATCCCTAAGCACCAGCCTACCAGGGAGGCTCCGACACCGGTCCCTACCTTGCATCCAAAGCTTGCCGCACTCTGGGAGCGTGCCACCATGCGCTGTCCGAATTGATACTCATTATAGTCAATGGACATCGCCGTCAGCACTCCCAGCAGGCACATCATCGGAATATTGGAAAATGTCCCGAAGCATCCCAGGATCGTGTTCATCCAGAAGTGGTACGGATTCAGCAGACGGAGCACATTGGCCGCCATTCCCAGGAAGAAGGATACCCGCAGTGTCTTTGTAACTCCCAGCTTCTTGATCATGGGACCTACCAGTATGAATCCCAGCAGCGTGGGGATCATTCCGATCGCCCCCTGGATCCCGATCAGGTTGTCATTTCCATAGATCCATTTCGCATAATAGGTTCCCGCGGAATTGGCCAGGCCGTATGTCACATTGGCGCACAGGCTCAATACCAGCACCATCACCCAGTATTTATTCCGGAACAGCTTTCCTACCGCTTCCCCAAATGGAATCTGCTCCTCCTCGTCCTCCTCCGGCTTCACCTCTGCGGCCGGATTCGTTTCCTTGCTTCTTGCATAGCACAGAAGCAGGCACAGCAGAGCCGCCAGTCCGAATCCAAATCCGTATTTGATCCATGCGCCCTGATCGCCGCCTAAGATATTGGTCAAAGGTATGGTCAGCACCGCGATGATCATTCCGGACACATAGCCTGCCGCCGCACGGAAGGTTCCCATCGTCCCGCGCTCCTCCTGGCTTGCAGTCCGCACAACCTGGATCGCACTGTAGGGAACCGCGATCGCCGTATAGATCACTGCAGTCAGAAGGAAATTGGTAAGAAACATATAGATGATCTGAAGCGTTGGGCTTACATTTGCCGGAACCGTAAACAGCAGTATGATCAGCAGGGCTGCCGGGACCGCCATCTTTAAAAGCCAGGGCCGGTATTTTTCTTTTCCCGGTTTGGTGTGGTCGATGATATTTCCCATGATCAGATCCGTAAACGCGTCCAGGATCTTGGTGAGCATGAACGCGGTCGCCACCGCGCCTGCCGCCAGTCCCACCTTGTCTGTATAGAAGTAGGTGAGCTGGCCTACCAGCCCGGAGATCGCATTCAGCGAAAACTGCCCCAGCGAATCCCCGAAATAATCGCCCACACGCATGACCTTCTGGATTCCGAATTTGTCTTTCCCTAACGGTTTCTTTGCCATTTTTTCTCTCTCCTTTTTCTGTTTTTTACGCATTCAATGCCGCCACCAGCTGTTCCAGCGATTCCTTCGTTACCCCCGGCACAAAGCTCAATAGCTGTCTCAGCGGCATAGCCTCCATCATGGCCGCCATCATTTCCGCATTGATCGCGTCATCCTTGTCCGCGCTCTTTGCCATCTCCGCCGCACCGGCCCCCATGGCGCCGCCCATGGCCTGCTCCATGATCATTTTCCCCTTCGGATCCGCCAGGATCTCGCCCAGAGTGGAATTGAGATGGAAGGTCTTGGGGATCGCCTTTTCCGACTCTACATGCACCGCCTCGCGCAGCAGGATCTCCTGGGCGGACTTCCCGATCTGGATCTCATAATCCCCGGACTCTGCATACCAGTCATGGATCTCTGTATTCCAGTACGAAAATGCCCGGCTGTCCAGTGTGAAGCTGACCGTTTTCGTCTCTCCCTGCTGCAGCTCGATCTTTTCAAACCCGCGGAGCTCTCTGACCGGGCGGATCGCTTTGCTGTCTTTCGGGGATACATAGAGCTGCACCACTTCTTTTCCGGCCCGGTCTCCCTTGTTTGTCACATCCACCGTAACCTTCAGCCCCTCGGATTCTTTGATGCTGTCCTTTTCCACATGCAGGTTCTGATAGTCAAATGTGGTGTAGGACAGTCCGTATCCGAACGGGAAGAGCACCGGCATCTCCCTGGAGGTATAGTACCGGTAGCCTGCGAATACGCCTTCCCGGTATTCGGACCGGTCGTTTTCCCCTCCGTATGTCAGGAAGCAGGGCGGATCCTGCA
>CATLCV010000236.1 GCA_949893755.1 uncultured Lachnospiraceae bacterium
ATTGCTGTAACTGATTATACTATATTTTCTGTGATCTTCCAAGTCTGTCTGTAAAAAACAGAATTTCGGAAGGTTTGTTTTTTATACCCTTTTCTACGTCACAAACCGCTAGAAGCATTCATACTTACCTCCTTGCCGGCTTCTATTTATTCTCTCTACTTCCGCCCCCGTCCATCAGCTCCAGATATTCCCCTTTATCAATATGCATCATGGAAATCTGATTCTGATACCGCCGGAACCCATATACACAATCCACATTGCGGATCAGCGACTGGAGGCGTTCGTCCGGCACGCAGACGATGAGCTGCAGCTCTAATTCCCTTGCGTAGCGCAGGCAGACCTCGCTCCGCTCCTTATCCATCTTGGAAAATGCCTCATCCAATAGCACCAGGCGGATCTTGGAATCCCGGTTGCTCTGCTGCATATAGAGCATGGCGAACCCGGCCAGCAGCGCGACGTACTTGGGGTTCTGGCCTTCCCCGCCGGAATCCCGCCCGGCCATTTCATCCACCGCGTTTTTCTTCACATTTCCCTGGCCGTCCTCCACCCGCTCATACATGCTGAAGGTCAGATAATTGCGGTAATCCGCATAGCGTTCCATCTCCTGGTTATGGCGGGAACGGCTGTCACCCTCCCCGTCCCTGGGGGGCATGAACTTTTCCGTCAGCCTCTGGATCTGCTGCTCGTATTTCTGGAAAAATGCGTCCTCCCCGATGCTGAGCTGGCCTTCGAAGCCGTCATTGTCCAGCACCTTGCTGTCCAGTTCCGGCGCCATCAGCATTTCGTAAAATTGTCCGTTCTCGTTTTCGGCCGGCAGGATGTCGATCTGGTAGGTGCTGTCGGAAAACCGGATCCTGGACAGCATCCGGTTGATCTCCCGCCGGTGCCGGTATGCCGCCTTGATCTCGCCGTGGATGGTGGCGATCACATTTTCCCGGAGGGAATGGTAGACCTGCCGGTACTGGTTCTCAAAGTCCGCCTTGTACTGGGGCTCATAATCCCGTTTCAGTTCTTCCCACAGCTTATCATACACGGTATTCTCATGTTCTACCCCGGAAAATCCATAGGCCGGATATTCCCTGTTAAAACGGTTCCGGGCCAGGATCCGCTGTTCTTCCTGCTCCTCCTCCTGCCCGGCAAGGCGCTGGCACAGGTCATGCTGCTTTCTGCGGTATGCGGCCTCGCTCTGAATTTCCAGACCTTCCCGGACCTCCGCCAGCAGACGGTCGTCCGCCCGAAAGCCCTCCTGCAGCGCGGACAGTCTATCCTGAAAATCTCCGTATTCCTTCTGCGCCGCCCGGAGATCGCCCTCCCGGCCGATCCGTTCCTGATTGACCCGTTCCTGTATGCGGGACAGCTCCGCGATCCCCTGCTCCAGCAGTTCTTTTTGTGCTTTCAGCTCCGCGGTCAGCGTACCGTCTTCCAGTTCTTTCAGTTCCTTCGCAAGCTGCTCCTGTTTATCCAGATAAACCTCCAGCTCTCTATGAGCCTTGGAAAGCCGCAGAAGCTGTTCCGTACTCTGGTTCAACTGTTCCAGCTTCTTCGCCCGGTTCAGTGTTTCCCGCATCTGCAGATCTCCGATCTGCCGCTGTTCCAGCTGATAGATCTCCTCTTCCAGCCCCTTTAGCTTCGCCTTGGATACCCTGGTCCCGATACAGGAAAATCGTCTGTAATCGTCCTCACGCAGATGGCGGAATATATAATTGCTGTAGGAATAACAGTCCGGCGTCACCCCGTCCCGGACTGCATGGAGCTCTTCCACGGTCTCGCATTTGCAGATCCTTCCCAGATACCTTCTCAGGCACAGGTCCGCGTAAGGCTCGCCGGCCCGGACGGCCTCATAAAGCGTACCGGCTTCTGCTGCGGGTTCGTCTCTTTTGATTGCCGCCGTGTTGATCAGGTCCACTTCCTCGTATTCCTTCCGCTTCATCCTGCGGAAGATCCTGGCAGCGTCCAGAGCGTACTGAGGCTCGGTCACCAGGCTGTGCTTGATGCGGCCCAGCCTTCCCTCAACGGCATCCTTCCATTTTTCATCCACAATATCAAACAGGTCCGCAAAGATTTCCACATGGATGGTCCGGCCGTACTGGCTGCTCAGCTCGCTCTGGAGCTGTGCCCGGGCGCTTTTCAATTCCTTCCGGTAAGGCTTGCGGTCATTTTTCAGATCCTCCGCCATTTCCTTTTTTTCACTCAGCTCCCGGGACGCGGCGCGGATGCCGTCATTGAGCTCCGCAAGCTCCTCCCCGATCATTTCCATTGCATCCTGGAGGCCATGGCGCAGCTTGTCCAGGGCGGACTCCGATATCTCACCGTCCAAAATCTCCTCCAGGCACTGCAGGGTGGGGTTGCTGACGTAGCCGCTGATCTCCTCGTCCGTCTCCCATTCCTTCAGATTCCACAGAATTTCCTGCCACTGTCTGGCATTTCCTTTCAGAAGGCCGATGGTATTTTTCAGCTCTTCCATTTCCTTCTGCTTCACGCCGTAATCGCTGGAATGGAGCTCTGCCTTGACCTCGATCAGCGCTTCCGTTTTTTCCTTCTTGTCCGCGTCCAGAGTTCCATACCGCGCCTCCAGCTCGGCGATTTTTACGGAAATCGCTTCCAGATCCTCTTTTTTCGCTTCCAGCCGGGTCTTGCAGCTTTCGATATCCACGATCCGCAGGACCGTCTCTGCACGCATCCTGTCCGCCCGGATCCGGGCCAGCTCCTGGTTGGCGCTGTGAACCTCATCCAGGATCTCGATCCGGTGCTCCAGATCGTCCACCTTTTCCTTGATCTCCCGGTACGCGCCAAGCTGCCGGCTGATGGCGGACACCGTGTCCTCCTTGCTCTTGGGGAACATATAATCCTTGATGAACTGTCCGGTGCCGTCCGCCATCCGGAGCGCAATAGCGCTTTTTTCCATGGTCATCAGCCGGCCCGGGTCGATGTATCCGAAAATGGAATCGTACAGGGTGCCCAGATAGGCCTCCCGGGAAGGGTACATCCGGTTCACCTCCACCCGTCCCCGGTTGTCCTCGGAATGGCTCCGGGCCTCGATCAGCTTTTTCAGCTGTGCCGAGGTGTAGGGAATGCCCTGCTCCGTCAGATATCCGTCCTCGGGAAGCTGTCCCGAATGACTGAAAAAATGGTATTTCCGCAGCTCCGTGTCCTGGCTTCCCACCTCGAACACCGCGCCGATACAGGTCATGAGCCGGCTTCCCGTATCCTCCAGCTCCAGCACGATCTGAGAGCAGAAATCTACATTTTCCCGGTTCGAGGTTCCGTCCTTCTGGGCGCCCCGCAAGTAGCTGAGGACACTTCTCTTGTTTTTCGCGTCGTCCGCCGCTTTATTCAAAAAGGCAGCCGACACGCTGCCGTAAAGGATTACCTGAATCGCATCCATGACCGTGGATTTTCCGGAACCGCTTTTGCCGCTGAACAGATTCACGTATTCGTGAAATTCCATGACCTTATGGCTGATACCTCCCCAGTTATTGATCAGCATCCGCCGGAAGATTTTCTTGGATTGCTTCATCATCTGCCTCCTCCCTGTATTCTTCGATCAGTTCGTTCATATCCGCCGCGCTCACGTAGAGAAGGATGGTGCTGTACAGATAGATCGGCGTCTCATCCTTCACGTCCCGGACCGCCGCCGGAAGCTCGATCATCTGGTGCCTGCTCATCAGATAGAGCGCCTCCCTCCACTCCGCGGCTGTCAGCTTCCGGTTCAGAAGCCCGGTATTGGCTCCGTATTCCCGAATCTCTCCCAGGCTCGTGACCGTTGCGCCCAGCCCCTCCCCCAGGATCTTATCCCGGTAGATCATCCGCACGAGCAGGATGAGCATGGTGGCGGTCTGACTGAACCTTTCCGTCTCCGCTCCTTCCCCTTTCAGCCGGAAAATGTGCTCCTGCGGGTCGTGCTCCATCTCGCACCCCAGCACGGCAAGATAATTTTCGATAAAATGCCTGTGGCGGACGCATATTTCGTAGTCCGGATTATCCCTCGGCGTCAGCGTGACCGGGTCGTACCGCAGCTGCAGGATACAGGTCTGGCGGAATAATCTGGAAATGGTCTTTTTCAGATTTTCCGCCTCGGACGCAGACAGTTCTTCCATGTATGTGATCATTTGTAGGATTCCTTTCTATATTAAATGTAATAGGACAGCAGCTCTGGAGTCTCACTCTAAACCGGACGCGCCGCCTGATCCCGTCACTCCTGAATCGTCAGCGCGGAAAAGCGGCACCCTTCCCGGTTCTCCAGCTCCTCCCCGATCTCAATCTTTTTTGCATCGTCCGCGATCTCCACCGCATCCTGCCATACGAAAAATAATTTCTCCAGATCTTCCGGTGAACGCACGGTATCCTCCGTAACTGTAAATGCTCCGTTCCGTTCATTTTTTCTCCGAAACTCGGCAATCTCCTGTCTGGTGTAGAGGGGCTTCAGCACAAATTCATCCAGCCCTTCCTCCTGCCGCTTTGCATCCCGGACCACCGCCTGGGGGGCAAATGCTGTTTTCTCCGTATTCCTGCGGCGGGCCAGGCTCTGTCCGGTGACCGTGCGGAAGGGCTCTGTCAGGCGCATCCGGCCGGAGAGCTTTTCCAAAATCTCCGTGCTTCGTCTGCTCTGGTTTAAAAGCTTGACCAGCACCGCGGTCGGATCTTCTTCCAGTGCGCCCTCCATGAGGATGTACCGAATCCTTGCCGCCGCCCGGCTGGCAAACAGGGTCTTCTGCTCGATCAGCTTATTGTATCTGCGCTCAATGGCGTCAAATTCCCGTTCGATCAAACAGATGATCGTCATTGCCTCGTCGGCAAGCCGGATGGCATGCTCCAAGCGGTGGGACTCAATCCTGTCCTCCGGCGAAAGTTTTTTCGACTCTGCCTGCTCCTCTCTTCCCCGGCCAGCCCGGATCCTCAACTTCCGCTGCCTCCCCTCCAGTTCCTGCTTCCTCGCCTCATTTTCACTGAGGTTCCGGTCGATCAGTTCCTTGACCGCCTCCTTATATCGGTAAAAGCTGTCTGTGGTCGTGAGGATCGCGTATTTCCTGCTCTCGTTGTTATTCATTTCCTTTACGAGAACTTCCTGGATGCCGAGAAAGCTCCTCTGCCTGGACAGCTCGTCAAAGTACCCTCTCATGCCCTCCTGCATGTTGGAAAGCATCTGCAGAAGGGAACGGGATGCCTGCAGCGCGCTTTTCAGGATGTCATTATTTTTTTCGCTGTCAGAGCTGTAGGTGTACAGATAGCTGTAGACTGCCAGGACGCTCTCCCGCTCCCGGGTGTCCTCTTCGCTGTAAAGGCGCTGAAACAGCTCCACAAACAGCTGGCTGTATTCCGGAAAGGAGACCACATAGCTGTCCAGAACTTCATCGTAGTCCCGTCTGAGCCATCCCCAGTCTTCCAGATGCTTCAGACAGATCGAGGCCATGTTGCTCCTGGTCAGAAGCTCGCCCTCCTCGTCAAACTGCTCCTCGCTCCAATCCAGCGTCTCCGCCGCGATCTGCTCGTTCATGATCATGCGGCACTCCCGCTCTGTGAGGCCGAGCAGAGAGTAGGAACGGCCGGATTCCTCATAGATCGCGGTCAGGAAACGCTGGTAATAGTCCATATATTTGCTTGCAAAAAGCTTGTAAAAATCTTTTGGGATCTTGCTGATTAAATTCATAAGGCTGCTCCTTGTGGTGTCTTTGTCTGAAACAGCAGCGTTTGATTCAATGAGGACAGGAAGAAGTCCGAATCACCAATGTTGGTTTTAAAAGAATTTTCTCCGTTACCGTTTCCAGGGAGGTGAGCTGATTGAGAAAAAGACTCACGGTCCGCTGACAGATCTGCTCCAAAGGCTGACGCACGGTAGTCAGCGGCGTTTCCAGCATGGAGGAATAGATCAGGTCATCATATCCTGCAACAGAGATCTCCTTCGGAACCTGAATCTGATGTTCTTTCAGCGACTTCAGCACACCCATTGCCATAAAATCATTCGCTGTAATGATCGCATCCGGCTGGAATTTTTCGAGTAATTGTTCTGTTGCAGAGTAACCGCCCTGCAGCGTCACCTTTGTGGTAACGATCCAGTCAGGCTGGCAGGGCAGCGCTTCTTCCCTGTAAGCAGAGATATACCCTTCCACACGCAGATTGGACACCGGAACAGAAAGATTGCCAACCAGGTATGCAATATTGCGGTGTCCGTTTTTCAGCAGATATTTGGTGAGCTGATAGGACCCGTCACTTAAATCTGTCATAACACAGGGCACTTCAATCCCAGGATAATAGGACGTAATAAAACATACCGGAAGCTTTAGCTTTTGCAGTTCCTGATAATGAAGCGTGTCTGACACCGGGTTATGAGACGGCACCGCGATCACCCCGTCTACATGCATGTCGATAAATTTTTGAACGATTCTTTTTTCTTCTGTAATACTCCCGCGCGAGATACCCAGCATGATATCATATCCATGTTCTCCCAGATCCTGCTGGATGTAATTGATCAGATTTCCGAAAAACGGGTTGGTAATATCGGTAACGATCAGACCGATGATATTTGTTTTTTTGCTGGTGAGAAACCGGGCATAAGGATTCGGTTTATAATTAAGCTGCCGGGCTATTTGCAAAACACGTTCCCGAGTTTCTTCATTTACCCCAGGTTTCCCATTTAACGCCATTGATGCAGTGCCGACAGAAACCTTTGCAGCACGCGCAACATCTTTAATCGTGTTTCCGGACATAATTCCAAACCTCAATTGATAATGGACGAGTTATTTTTCTACAGCTCCTAATTTTATTGATTATACCTTACTGAAATGAATATTTCAATACTCTGTTGTTCTTCCTTCTCCCTAAATAGTTATGAAATTTAATATTTTTACAGAATTTAAAACGATTCATATTATAAAAGCGTGAAATTTTTGAAATTTCTAAAATATTTTATATTCTTCCAATAAATAATTGATACTTATTTAACATTTTTAGTTATTTTTCACATATTTTTAATCCATAAATTGTAGATTATGGCATATTGACAATTTGAACCGTTTCAAATATAATCAACTTATGCAAAACAAACAACTTAGATTTTTGATTTATGAAGCTCTACAATTCGGCAGTCTATTTGATGCGTAAGCCATTTATAGTGAAAGGGGTACAATCTATGAACAAACAATCTTTGGCAGAGGCCCGGCAGGAAGTTCTATATACATTGCAGAAAAAGATCATCCCCTTCTGGCTCAAAAGAAGTATCGATCAGGAATACGGCGGATACCTTACTTCATTTAACCAGGAAGGAATGTGGGGCGGAAATGATGCCAAGTATCTTGTCACACAAAGCCGGATGCTGTGGGGTTTTTCCCAGCTTTCCATTTTTGCGGAGGACAGTCAGAAGAAAGAGATGAAATACGCTGCGGATCAGGGATTCCATTTTATAGTCAGGCACTTTTGGGATACAAAATACGGCGGATTTTTCTGGCAGGTTCACAGAGACGGAACTGTCGCAGACTCTTCTAAGCTTACCTACGGCGAAAGCTTTGCCATTTATGCCCTGAGCGAATATGCCCTGCGTTATCAAAACCAGGAAGCTTTAGATTATGCAGAGAAGACATTTGAACTGCTTCAATTATATGCAGCAGATACAAAATACGGCGGATATTATGAAAATCTGGAAGCCGACTGGAGCGTCTCCCAGGGCGGGGCATGGGCGGGAGACAGAAAATCGCTTGATATCCATATGCATCTGATGGAAGCTTTTACCACCCTGTACGAAGCGACCGGAAAAGAAATCCACCGCCGGAAGCTGGAAGAATCGATCGGATTGATTTTAGATCATATGGTAAATACAGAGATCGGTTACGGATATAATCAATTTGACCTGCAGTTCCGAAAGCTTCCCGCTATCAATATCATGCGTACCTGGAATGCAGAGCGTGAAACAAATAAAACGATCGACATTCCGACAGACACTACCTCCTACGGACATAACGTGGAATTAAGCTGGCTGTTGGACCATGCTTACAAGATCATGGGCGGTGAAGCAGAGGATCCCGCACTGCTGCAAAAGCTTCTGGATCACTCCCTGCAATATGGATATGACTATCAGTACGGCGGCGTGTACCGGGACGGTATTGCTGATAAAGAGGTTTTAGTCACGGATAAAGAATGGTGGCAGAATTTCGAATCCCTGGTAGGATATCTGAACGGATATGTAAAGTATAGGGATGAAAAATATTGGAAAGCATTTATTATGACCTGGGAATTTGTAAAAAACAAATTTATGAATATGGAGGTAGGGGAAAGCAGGCAGCTGCTGGACCGCAGCGGACAGCCTATTGTTTCCAATATGGGAAATCCCTGGAAAGGAATTTATCACACCGGCCG
>CATLCV010000237.1 GCA_949893755.1 uncultured Lachnospiraceae bacterium
TCCTGGTCTCCATGGTACACACAGGACTTAGTATTCCCCACAAATGTGTCTAGGTCACAGTGATTATCCAAGGTAAACCCCAGTGTCTTTTCATCCTGCCGCAGCAACTCATAATCCTCCGGATAAAGTTCCCTGATCCCCGCAAACAGCTTTGGCGTAGAAAAAATGCACATGGCGCAGCTACAGCGGTTCCATCCGGCCCGGTAGCATGGGTGGGGATTGACGTTATGCCTCTTTAAAACTTCCCACACATCCTTTTCGGAGTAGTCTATGACCGGCCGCCACTGATGCACGATCCGATGCGCCTTTGCCGTTGCATTTGTCCTGTGGATCTCCATTTCATTATACTTACTGCGCCCCGCCGATTCCCCTCTGCGTTCTCCGGAAACGATCAGCAGCCGGGTATTCTTCCTCGTCTTCTCCAAACTTGCGGTCACGCTGTCCTGTACAGCGGCTTTCAAATTTCCGCTGCACCACCTACCCTGGTGAGTTCCTCCCTTCGCTGGAAATTTCAGCCGTTTGCCGCCCATCTTTTCCAGACTGTCCAGGCTGCATAGATTACGCAGCACGGTATCTGCCACCATGATCTTTAGATAGGCGGAACACCATCGTTTGCTTAAATCCGCATTTTTCATTGGGAATTTCATCCGATATCCAAGCTTTTTTAACTCCTGTTCCATATCGGCAGCGGATCTTTCCTTTAATTCCAGACATTTCCGGTAGTTCTTTGACAAAGGGCACTGCATGACCTCTAACGTATCCGGTTCCTGCCATTCAATCGGCTCTGACGCGCCGATCCGGTACAATTCCCCGAAAAAACCATTCTTTCGCCAGGATACCCGAAGAGGCACCTGCTCGGCTCCTGCAAACGCGCGGATATAATTCGATGTGCAGCGCCAGTCCATCCGCCTTACAGGATTTCCGCCATCAATATCATGGTGCCAACATTCGATCTTCTGCTTTGGGACACCAAGCTCTAAAAGTTTGTAATAGCAGGCGATACTGTCTTTTCCCCCGGAAAGTAAAAGGATGATCAGGTCATACGCTTCTAAAGGCAACAGTTCCTCCAGCAGGATCTTTTTCATATGTTCCGAATCCCTTCGTCCGGGGACTCCCGGCCGAATCCTCTTTCCCGTACCATAAACCGGGAAATCCGGTTTTCCATAGACTACCGGCGTATCCTTCGTACAGTCCGAGTCCCGAATGAACTTCGGCTGAAACAGCGCAAGCTGTCCATCAGACTGTTGGTAATAGTTTTCTGCTTTTTTCAATGTCTTCTCCATTTCCAAGAGGCATGTCTGCCTCTTCCGTTTCTTCCTTTGTCTTTGTGTCCTCCAGAATCTCTCTTGTGTATTTTATTTCATAGTTTTTTTCCGGAACAAAGAGTCTGCGCATCCGTTCTTCCGCATTTTCCAGAACTGCCGTTTCACAGTCATAATACTGCACTTTATCGGATAGTCTTTCCTCCGGTTTTACCTGTTCTTCATTGATCTCCCTTACCGTCAAAGAAAGTTCCGCAACATCCTGCTCTCCCATATCCGGCACAATGACCACTTCATGGATGGATGATGGCAGAACATAAAAATTGGACCCCAGTACTTCTCCTGTCCGCTTCAAAATATCCTTATGCAGAATCAGGGATGCCCCATTTCTATAGAAACGATTCGTTAAACAAAGCATTGGGACTACCATTGGATGATATTGTGTTCCCTCTATTAAATAATTATCGATTTTTCCAAAAGCGCATATTTGTGACATAATAAACTTATTCAGATCCATCAAAAGAGGAACCCTCGATTTATCCGCGAGAATGGCATCCTGATGGAGCTGTTCCGGCGATATTCCCCATGTTTTCCTCTGAGGCTCTTTAACCGGCATGCTGATACACTTCTCGCGGTCTTCATACAGGATTATGGCATAAGTTGCCGCGAAGTCTCCATGCACCGTGTAAACCCTGTCGGCCAGATATTCCTGATTGCACTTTAAATCCACCAGCTTTACCACCAGCTTCTCTCTGATCTTCTCATAATCCATGATGTCCTCCAGTCCGTTTTGTCCGCCACACTCTTTTACGTATTCAAAAAATTCTTCCCTGTTTTTCATTGATTCCTTCCTCCTTCAAACTTTCCGCTACATACAAGTTAACGTTACCAACAGCGCCTTCTTTCTCTTTCCCGAAAAATAAGATTTTCCGTTGCAGATCCAGACGCTTCCGTACGGCGCGGTCATAGCTCCAACAATCTTTTTCCAGCCCAAAGGCATGTCCGTATATAACTCGACATCCTTTTTCACCGCAAACGCTACAATCCTGTTGAGCTCATCCATACTTTTGTTTCCTCTCATAATCTCAACACGCAGTCTCATTTCATCCCACTGAGAATAAAATAAAGCGCGGTTTCCTTTTTTCAGTTCCCTGTAAAAGAACAGGCAGAACTTTCGTTCCGCCCTTTCTTCCAGCAATCTTTTTCATCTCAAGCTCCCATTCTACTGTATAGCCCTTTTGTATAAGCCTTTAAATACAGGTTATAATCATTGCTTCTTGTGATAAACCGGATCCAGTAGTCTGCCGTATGGCCATTCATAAAGAAATCATATGTCTCTTTCCCTGCTTTCGCCGAAGGATACTTTTCACAAAATCTCCGAAGCGATTCCAGCGAATTCAGCTGGGTCACCAGGCATTGGTAGATATCCAGCGCTTCTTGATCAAACGCACTTGTACGAAGATGATTCCTGCAGGGGAAATAGGAACCCTGCCACCCATATCCGTCATAAAAAGCCCGTATATGTCCAATCTGCGCATCCGGCTGTTCCTGTGTACTAAGGGAATCCGGCGCTTTCGAGCAATGCAAAAAGACCTCTGGGAAATTGCATTTCTCCAGAAATTCAAATGTGGCCTCCCCTTTTTTCTTTTTCACTTTATATACCATCCTTTCTTTTCAAAATCTTTCATCTGCTTCCATACTTCTCCCGGTTTTACGCTGCCTTTTCTACATGATCAGGGAGCTCCATCAAATCCGCTTCCAGCACATCTGCCAGAAACTGCCCCGCAAAAAGCCCGCCATTGATCCTGACTTTCTTTTTCCGCATTGTGGCATAGGATTCGATCCGTGTTTCCTTGCTCTTCCTGGCAAGGTTTTGGTCTTCCCTGGTAAGTCTTTTCTGGACCTCCGCCTGCCATTTCCGCAAAAAAACGGAAGCCTTTTTGATATCATCTTTCTGACGGTCAAATTCCGTGCGCTTCTGGCGTATCACGCCACCGGGTTCCACCTCCAGCGTATAATACGGCTGATCCGGCTTTTTTGTTTTTCTAAGGAATAAAATATAACTCTCCCGGTTATTGATACGCTCAAAATACTCTTCTTTCTTATCGATACAGTGGTGCAGCGCCTGTCCTTCCTCCAGGATATCCGCGATTTTCTTCGGCGCAAGAATGGTATAGGTCTTGCTGGAAAAACCATATTTCTCCTGCAGCGCAGGGAGAAGCTCATGGATATGAGGATACTTCTCATCCAGTTCCTCTGCTCTTACGGATAATTCGTTGGCTTCTATATACTTCACCAATTCGCCATGCCGCTGATACAGTTTGGAGGTCCTATACACGATCGCGTCATAAACGTTCATTTTCACGCGCTTTGCCATAGAAAGGTAGTCCTTCCAGGTTGTCAGTACCTGACGGATACTATCTTTTTTTCCTTTCTGCTGACGGATCAGATAGTTTTTTATCTGCATATAACTCATCCTGTCCCTGATAAAATCCAGATCTTTCGGAAGGGTTCCGTTCTGAAGGAACCAGGAAATCAATTCATCTGGCAGGCAGATATTCTCTTTCTTTTCCTGCTGAAGCCAGACTAAGATGTCCATGCCCCCATCAGCTTCTCTTAACCTTTTTAATTTCGAATTATCAATCTTTAACTTTTTTGCCAATCCTCCATGGGAATCCTGAACGGATAATTGCCCTGGATTTGCTTCCACTTCTTCCGCTAATCTCGGCAAGTTGGCTTTTAGGATCTGCTCTAAAACAGGCGCTGTTTTCCATGAAGCCAGATATTTTTCGGGATCCGAAACAGCATGATTTTGGATCCATTGTATCAGTCCGGTCTGTTTCAATTCCTTTCTTCCCAAATCAGGCAGCGTCCTTGGATATACTTTCCCCTGACTTGAAGAATAAGAATAATAGTAATAACTTCTCCAGTACCCATAACATTCACCGCCAATCCATCGGCAGCCCCTGTTCTTGAAATCCCCATAATAATATGGTTCCTTATGAAACTCCTCATCATAGAGATAACGTTTCACTTCACTGAAGCGAATCTCCGGCTTTTGAAATTCTCCCTTATAAATGTTCATGGATACTTCAAACCGTCTCAATACAATTCCCGGTTGGCATCGTTGGATCAGATAGGCATTCTCGCTTTTCGTCCAGATGGAACCGGATTTTCCTACTGATTTAAACTGGATTTTCTGCCCGCATCTGCTGCAGACACCCACTTGGTTATATCTGGGATTTTTTATGGGAACCATCTGCCCACAATGTGTACAATATCCTTCGGCTGCCCCGCCTCTTTGGTATTCATAGAAGAGATAATGCTCTGTAACCACATTTTTTAACAGCCACTGTTCCCAGTCTTTTGGCAGTTCCGGCACTAGCTTCATCGCTTCGTCCCATGAATCTGTTATCTTTTTATAACGTGCATCCAGCCGCCTTTTCCGGACTTTCCGCTGGAACCATATGAGTCCTTGATATCCCTTGTACTCTGTTTCCAAATATTCCTGAACCAGATTTATATCCTGTCGGCTCATATATCTTCCGGATTCAAACGTATATGGCGGCCAGTCAATTTTATCCAACATGGATCGCCGCCATCTGCCGCTGTCTGTTTCAAAGGTGATAAAGTCATCCGCCTCTTTGTCAAAATACAAAACATAGGCGGGATGCTTAGCCCCTGCCCTTACATGTTCTGCCAGGAAAACAGATATGACCAGATATCCTTTTTCTGCTTTTGCACGGAGATACATTCCATATTTATATTTTTTGTAGGAATCCCCATACTTTGATTTGGTTGGTACATCCTGTTTTGCGATCTTTTTTAAATACGCGCTCATTTCCGGCGGCGCAAGTGTCATCAGCTCTTTTTTCTTCATTCTTTTTCTCCTTAACAGTTTCCATAAACATCATAATATCTGTCCGGATCATACTCTTTCCGGTCAATTTTCAGAAACGCGATCTCTTCAATCTCCGGGCTGTCAGGTTCTTCTTTCAAAATCACAAGAATATCCCCGTCTTTTCCGGATGCCTTTGGATTTTTTCCACGGACCACTCCAAATCCGTCATGGGAAATGCAGGTCTCCCTATTCACCCTGCTATTCCAGCGGCGTTCCGGATGTTCTACCATATAGGCGGCCGCTTCCAGCAGCAATTGCTCTAAAGAAAGACGCCGGATCAAACGTATTTCGGTACAGGATATTTTGCTGTCTATCTCATCCTCATCCAAATCTCCGGCCGCCTCCACCTCATAGTAAACAGATTTTCGCCAATCAGGATAATAGAAAAGGCAGTCCAGTGGGTTCTCCGCGCAATGGAATCCATTGCTACGGCAATTCGCCTTTTCTGTGCGGTTCACCCCGGTCTCTTTAAACTGGTATCCCAGACAGGTCAGATCACGATGGAATCCTTTAAATGCCTTCATTTTGTCCTCCTTTTTTCTATCCGCATCTGCGATCATCCTTCCAGCAGGTCGAAGATAGACATTTGTTTCCCTCCCATCTGCTGTGCCGTTTCTTCTAAATCCTTCTCCGCCTTTACGGGCACATCCTGAGTTTTCTGTTCTTCCACCGTTTTTACGGAACCCCCGGCTGTTTCTTTGGAAAATTTCACCGCGGCTTTTACTGCTGCCGCTTTTTTATCGCGTTCTTCTTTCTTTTTCAAGACATTCAGGCGCTTCTTCTTTTCTGCCGCCTGCTCCTTTGCTTCTTTCACCTCATCATCCAGCGCGTAATACTCTTCCGCCCACTGATAGACCTGCGTGTCAGCAAGTCCCAGACAGATATTTTCCCTCTGGCCGCCTGTCTGACGTTTGACATTCTGTTCTTTGCCAAACTTCTTTTCATGTTCCTTTTCCGCAATCTGATAGGCCTGCCCCATAATATAATTCATGCATTTCTGTAGGGATTTGTGCTTTTTTAACACCTGGAAACCGAACAGGGCGTTTTCCTCCGCTTTTTGTATCAGATGTTTCACAAGCACGTCCGCAAAAAACTGGTCGCCTAAGAGCCACATTTCTTCCCGCAGCTTTTCTGCCGCGGACGCGTACTTCTTTTCAGACAATGGGATCTCCGCAAGCTGAAATCTTTTCCCGCTGATAAACTCTTCCACATCCGGCTCTGGTACCAGCCACTCTGCCGCTAATACTTTCAATTCGTGAAAATTTTGCGACATCCTCAGATGCATGGCCATTGCGTTTAACTCTTCTGTACTGTTTATGATCTTTTCGTACACTTTCGTTTCCTCCCGCAAAAATGGAGAGTCCTCCGACTCTCCCTACATTTACGCGGCATTTGACTGCTTTTGCATTGCCGCTTCCATCTCTCTTTCCACTTCCTCCGCGATCCGTTTACGCTCCTTGTCATCCTCTTCTAACAGTCCGATCAGTTCTACCAGAATGCGGCTGCACCATTTGTTGGACTTCCATTTCAGCAGCAGCTCCCTGGTTTCCGCTACGACCTTCTCCCAATCCGATTCCTTCATTTCCAGGTTCCGGTATTTTTTGTAAGCTTCATAGCATTCCTTCATGACCAAAGGGACCGGTACTTTTGCGGCTTCATCCAGATTGGAAAGAAGCCCCAAAAGCATCCTGTGGTAATCATACTTTTTACAAAGCGCCTCAATCCCAATCTGGGATTTTCCTTTATAAAGCGCCATAAAATCGTTAAAAATTGACGCGATCTCGTTCTTATCTACCATCCGTTTTCTCCTTCCTGTTCTTTTCTTTTTCAATCCTTCTTTTGACCGTAGATGGGTAACAGTCAAAAAGATTTGAGATTTCCTGCAGGGTATAGCCCGCTTTGCGCAGTTGGTACATCATATTCCCCGCTGCTTCCTTCTCCATCTTAGAAACCCCTTCCATCCTCAGTTTCTTTTTTAAGATTTTTCTACACGACGGATGTTTTGGTCCATACTTATAAAGCAGTTTGGATTCCGCCACATCCACATCGCATAAAATCGCGATCAGTAAACAATAATAGCCGCTGTCCTTGTCCCAATCTGACACCGCACACCCCCTTTACAGGTGAACATTCCGATATCTCCCTGGCAGCCGATGAAAACGCGGGATATGTCACTGCAGATTTTCGTCTATCATACGGACAATCTGCTCCGGATCATTATGCTTGATCTCCTCCAGCATCAGATCCAGGCTCATAAATGAAATCATTTTTTTGATGAATTCTTCCTCCCTGTGGACGGTAAAGAATACAAAAATCATTTCATATAAACCGCTTTTTGCCAGCGACTTTATGATGTTTCTTGCGATATCCATATCCATATGGCCGTCCCCAGGCGTACAGATCAGCTTCCAGTATCCGCCGTATTTTTGGATCCATTTTAAAAGTTTCCTGCATCGTTTTTTTCCTTTCCTGCTTCTGCTCATTGTTTTTCCTCCTAAATTGAAACCTTTCTTGCGCGCATGCATTCTTCACGCAGCGTTTCCATACTTCTTTACCGCAACTTCTGCCAGATACCGGTCCAGATCCGTATCCAGTACGATACCGCTGAATTTTTCGCCGAGCCTCTCTAAATCCTTCTTGCTCCCATCCATTATGGATTTTACAATTCCAAAATCTTTCTGGTCACAGGACGCAAGATATAAGTTCTTTTCCGCATCCAGATGGATGTTTATCCTTGCGCCTTTTACAATGTCATACTTGCCCGCCATTAAGACAAACAGCTTCAATTTCTTATCCACGCCATTTCTCCTGCCTCTACCATAGGTACTCCTTTCTCTTGACGAACATACAGATACCGGTATCCCGATGGATATCCATACAAAAAGCCTGCCATCGGCAGCTTTTCTGTGTACTGAAGTATAAAAAAAGAAGGAAAAATCTCCTTCTTCTATACAGACTGTCAGCTTTTTTCTGTTATCCGTCGTCGTCTTTTTTTCAGTGTCTCTTATTCGGATTAGCTTCTTCCTCGTAAGCGATGAATAACCTATCGTTTTTACATTTTCTAAAATCTCTGGGATAATCTTGATTAAGAAGCAGCTACTTATAAATGAGCTAATGATTTCGAAGTGTATAAATCTATATTTCAAACGTGG
>CATLCV010000238.1 GCA_949893755.1 uncultured Lachnospiraceae bacterium
CTCCGCTGAAAAAAAATGATCACCAGCGACAATAAGATATTGATGATCACCAGATGATCCATAATAAAATGATATGTGACCGCAGTCCCGTTCCAGATCGTTTCCGCCATAAAAAAATCCTCCATCATTCGAAAGCAGCGATTGCCGGATGCCTTGCAGCAAGACGCAGGGCACCGTGAACAGTAACAAGAATACTTCTTAATGTATTGTTTGTCAAGTTTCTGTTCATATTCACACCCCCATGCGCAAAAAGTAAACAGTTCGTCCAATGTCTGCTTGCACTTCACCGAAAACAATGTTACAATAGATTACGGAAAAAGAGTAAACAGGAGGATTTGCCGTGAGTACAGTAACGATCGTAATGCTGGTGATCTTAGCGATCTTAATCGCAGCATTTATTGCACTTTATTTTTTTGGAAAGAAGATGGAAAAAAAGCAGGCTGCGCAGAAGGAGCAGATGGATGCCATTGCGCAGACGGTTACCATGATGGTGATCGATAAGAAAAAAATGAAGCTGAAAGATGCCGGTTTCCCGGCCGTAGTTGTGGAGAATACCCCCAAGTACCTCCGACGCTCCAAGGTTCCGGTCGTAAAGGCCAAGATCGGTCCGCAGATCATGTCTCTGATGTGCGACGCGCAGGTCTATCCGTTGATCCCGGTAGGCGGCAAGCCCATCAAGGCAGTCTTAAGCGGAATTTACATAACCAGTGTAAAGGGCATCCGCGGTTCCCTGGAGAAGCCGCAGCCCAAGAAAAAATTCATGGACCGTTTTAAAAAAGAAAAGAAGGATGACAAAAAGAAATAATCCCTCTGAAAAAGACCAGCGCACATTCCTCATGATGTGTGCTGGTCTTTTATTTATGACAGATTCAGTGAAAAATCACCGGCAGTTCTGGACATGATATTCATCTTGATCGTACAGTCCGCCATCGGTTCATGATTGACGTCCAGCTCGTAATCCAGTGAAACATCGATCTTCTTGTCTGTCACCTTCACTTCCATATTCTTCGTATTGACGCCTACAAGCATCTGTCCGTAAGGCGTCTGATAATAAGTAAGATTCTTCTTGTTTTTTTCAAAAACCATATGTGAATTCGAAAGCCCCCGCTTAATGATCTCCAGGCTGTCATCCCCCGATATCTTGATCTGATTTTTGGTCACTCCGGGAGTTCCCTCCATCAGCTCATCATAGATCACATAGTGCTTTCCGTTCCGGCAGTAGTAGCTCGCCGGGGTCACCACTTCAATCGGTTCATTCTCCTCCGTCAGATCGGACATTGCGTCCTGATGCAGACCTGAGATACTCACCAGCACATCTTTTGTCATACTCCATCCTCCATATATTGCAGCCGTCTTACAGTGTACGGACTGCACAGTGAATGCACAGTCCTGACAATCTCAATAGCTTTCTATATTCACCACATTCGTCTCCGGTACGTCGAAGGGCATCACCGTGTTGGCAAAATGCCGGAACTTCTCAGCCGTATCGCTGACATAGAATTCATACCGGCTCCCCGGCGTCTCCCTGTCTCCATTGGCCATATCCCGCTCTTCCAGGAGTGCTTTCAGATCCATGGCCGTCTCATAGGCCGGATTGACGATCTGGATATCCTCGCCCATATAAGCACGGATCCGGGAGCGCAGAAGAGGATAATGGGTACATCCCAGGATCATGGCATCTATATCCGTGGCACGCAGGGATTCCAGATAATACTCGATGATCTCCCGTGTCACCTCATGCTCCTTGAAGCCCTCTTCCACCAGAGGAACAAACAGCGGGCATGCCTTTTCAATGACCTGGATCTGGGGGTCCATTCCCTGGATGACCTTTGTGTACACCCCGCTCCGGACCGTGGCATCCGTACCCACGACACCGATCTTCCGGTTCCGGGTCGCCTTCACCGCAGCCCTCGCTCCGGGTACTACCACTCCGAGGATCGGAATATCAAATTCATCCCGCACCGCCTCAAGTGCAAGAGCGCTGGCAGTGTTGCAGGCAATGACGATCGCCTTGACCTGTTTGGTCTTCAGAAAACGGATGATCTGTTCCGAAAAACGGATCACGGTCTTTTGAGACTTGCTGCCGTAAGGTACCCGGGCAGTATCTCCAAAATATACAATATTTTCATTCGGAAGCTGCCGGATGATCTCACGCACTACGGTCAGGCCGCCTACTCCTGAATCAAATACACCGACCGGTGCCCCTTTTTTACACTCCATACTGATTTATCCCCTGGATCTTTACTTTTTTGCAATCATACAGAAAACCTGCCGCCGGCAGCTTTTCTGCATACGATGGTATACAGAAAGCCTGCCACTGGCAAGCCTTTCTGCATACGATGGTATCCGTTGCTGCAGCCTTCCGATTACAGCGCCAGCACCTTGGAGATCTCATACTGATGATTGGAGATCTTCTTCTTCATGCTCAATGCCTCGTTGATATCGTAATCAACGAACTCGCCTTCCTTGTAGCCTACCACACGGTTATACTTGCCGGCCAGGAGCAGCTCCACTGCCATAGCCCCCATGGTAGACGCATAGACTCTGTCCTTGCAGGTCGGGCTTCCGCCGCGCTGCATGTGTCCCAGGATCGTCGCTCTGGTCTCGATTCCGGTCGCTTCCTCGATCCTCTTTGCCAGGTTGATCGTATCGCCTACACCTTCTGCATTGATGATGATGTAATTCTTCTTGCCGCGTCTCTTGTTCGCCATGATATCCTGGATCAGCGCCGCTTCATCAAAGTTCTCCTTCTCCTCGGGAAGCAGGATCCTCTCCGCACCGTTGGCAATCCCGCACCAGAGAGCCAGATATCCTGCGTCGCGTCCCATAACCTCAATGATACTGCACCGCTCATGGGATGTCGAGGTATCGCGGACCTTATCAATGGCTTCCATCGCCGTATTCACAGCCGTATCAAACCCGATGGTATACTCTGTACATGCAATGTCCAGATCGATGGTTCCCGGAAGCCCAATGGTCTTCACCCCGTAATTGGCAAGCTTCTGCGCACCAGCAAAAGAACCGTCGCCGCCGATGACCACCAGTGCGTCAATACCGTATTTCTTACAAATCGCCGCTGCTTTCTGCTGTCCTTCCGTTGTACGCATGGATTTACAGCGCGCAGTCTGGAGAAGTGTTCCGCCCCGCTGAATGGTATCCGACACATCACGGGCGGACAGATCGATAATCTCTTCCTTCAGAAGACCATGATATCCCTTGCGGATTCCGCGTACCTTTAGACCGTGTGACAAAGCTGTCCTTACCACTGCACGGATCGCAGCGTTCATTCCGGGAGCGTCGCCTCCGCTTGTCAGGACACCGACCGTGCGGATCGTGTCTTCCATTTCATCCAATACCTGTTTGTTTTCCATTTCTCCCATGCTTCCTTCCTCCTCAGGTGTATTGAGCGCCAGAAAAATCTGCCGCTCAATATCATATAATTAAAAGTAAGTACCCTGCAAAAACTCTGCCGCCGGCAGAATTTCTGCAGCATCAGAATTTACCAGGCACATCTGTTCCCGGCTGCCTCCGCGCCTGAAACAAGGAACCAGGATTCAGGAATTGCACCGCCTGATTTTGTACATTCTTCAATGATTTATTTTATACTATTTATATACGGTTTTCAATAGTCTTTTCGACTACTTTTACCCGCTTTTCCCCAAACTGATTCATCAATCTGCTTAATACCTGAGGAGTGATCAGGATATTCCGGTTCCTGGGCAGTCTTTTGACCGCGCGCTCGGCCTGGCAGTAGATCACCACCTCGTCTTCCCCGTCGGAATCCTTCAGATGTCCGAACAATGTCTGTTCCTGTTCCAGATAGTCCGCCTTGTCCGGAAACTGGATCCACAGCTCCCGTTTTTTCCGGTCAAAGGGGATCACTTTTTCGCAGATCAGCTTACTCGGCCTCTCATCTTCCTCGGACACTCTTCCCCGGATAAATACCTTCTGGTCCACCTCCAAAAGCTCCCGGTTCTTCTCATAGTCCCGCGGGAATACGACCACCTCCACGGTTCCCAGCAGGTCCTCAACGGTCACAAATGCCATCATCTGGTTGGTTCTCGTATATTTTACGGTCTTGTCCGTGATCAGTCCGCCTATGGTTTCCCTGGCTCCGTCGTGAACCTTGGAACGCCCTGTTTCCTCATCCGGCTGAAAATCCGGCGTGACGGCAGAAATATTTTTTCTCCATACCGCTTCATAAGCATCCAGGGGATGTCCGCTGATGTAGATCCCCAGCACTTCCTTTTCAAATGCAAGCTGGTTCTCTCTCGTATATTCCCCCACATCCGGCAGCCGGATCTCGAACTGGCTCTTTTCCTCCTCTTCCACCAGATCAAAAAGCGTCATCTGTCCTGTCATGGCATACTTTTTTTCCTGGTTCACATGGTCCAGGATCTGCAGGTAAATGCTCATGAACTGCTTCCTCGTTCCGCCCAGGCAGTCCAGTGCGCCGGACTTGATCAGGTTTTCGATCACCTTTTTATTCAATACTTCCTTAATAGACATCCGATGAATAAAATCTTCCAGGTTTTTAAAGCTGCCAAATTCCTCCCTGTCCGATACAATGGCCTGGATCACCTGCTTCCCGATGCTTTTGATCGCCGCAAGTCCGTAACGGATCTGTCCGGAATCCACGGAAAAGTCCGAATAGCCCCGGTTAATGTCCGGCGGCAGAATCTGGATATCCATCCCCCGGCAGGCGTATACATATTCCGCCACCTTGGACGGATTTTCAATGACGGAGGTCATCAGCGCCGCCATAAATTCCACCGGATAATAATATTTTAAATACGCGGTCTGATAGGCCACCACCGCATAGGCGGCGGCATGGGACTTGTTAAACGCGTATTTTGCAAAATCGATCATCTCGTCATAGATCTTATTCGCAACCTTCTCGTCAATCCCGTTCTTTACGCACCCCGGTACATTGGTCTCTTCATCGCCATAGACAAAGATCTGCCGCTCCCTGCGCATCACATCCCCTTTTTTCTTGGACATGGCACGCCGCAGCAGGTCGCTCCGCCCCATGGTGTAGCCAGCCAGATCCCGGACGATCTGCATGACCTGCTCCTGATAGACGATGCAGCCATAGGTGGGCGACAGGATGGGCTCCAGCTGGGGGCAGTCATATACAATGGATCCCGCCCCGTTCTTTCCCTTGATATACTGAGGGATAAAATCCATCGGCCCCGGACGGTACAGGGCGATCCCCGCGATGATATCCTCCAGGCTGTGAGGCTTTAATTCCTTCATGAAGCTTTTCATCCCCGGACTTTCAATCTGGAAGATCCCGTCTGTTTTTCCGGTTCCGATGTAGTCCAGCACGGCCTGGTCGTTATAATCAATGGCATTCAGATCCAGCTCCGGCGCTTTTTGCTTCACCATCTGCACCGCATTCTGGATCACGGTCAGGGTCCTCAATCCCAGGAAATCCATTTTTAAAAGTCCCAGTTCTTCCAGTGTGGTCATCGTGAACTGTGTCGTAATGGAACCATCCTGGGCCCGGGATAACGGAACATATTCATCCGCGGGCTCCTGGCTGATGACCACGCCGGCGGCATGCATGGAGCTGTGCCTGGGCAGTCCTTCCAGACGTTTGGACATGTCGATGACATTTTTCACCTGCTCATCCGTCTCATAGGCTTTTTTCAGCTCCGGGTTCATCTCCAGCGCCTTCGCGATGGTAATGTTCAGTTCCTTCGGGATCATCTTCGCGATCGAGTCCACAAACGCGTAGGGCAGGTCCATGACCCGGCCCACATCCCGGATCACGCCCCGGGCCGCCAGCGTTCCGAAGGTCACGATCTGCACCACCCGGTCCTTGCCGTATTTGCGGACCACATAATCAATGACCTCCTGCCTTCGTTCAAAGCAGAAGTCCACGTCGATATCGGGCATGGACACACGCTCCGGATTGAGGAACCGCTCGAACAGAAGCTGATACCGCAGAGGATCGATATCGGTGATCCCCAGGCAGTAAGACACGATGCTGCCCGCGGCGGAGCCCCTTCCCGGCCCGACAGCGATCCCGTGATCCTTGGCATATTTGATAAAGTCCCACACGATCAGGAAATAATCCACATACCCCATATTCTGGATCGTATCCAGCTCGTATTTCAGCCGTTCCCGGTTCTCCTGAGCCCCTTCGCCGTAACGCTGTTCCAGACCTTCATAGCACAGCTTGTTCAGATATTCCCAGGAGGTCATCCCGTCCGGCACGTCATACTTGGGCAGCTTGGTCACGCCGAACTCGATCTCCACGTGGCAGCGGTCGGCAATCTTCTGTGTATTCTCCACTGCCTGCCGTGCATAAGGAAACAGCGCGGCCATCTCTTCCTGGGATTTGACATAGTACTGCCCGCCTTCATAGCGCATCCGGTTCTCATCCGCCAGCTTTTTTCCCGTCTGGATGCAGAGCAGGATGTCATGGGGCTTCTCGTCCTCCGCGTAGGTGTAATGCACGTCATTGGTGGCCGCCAGCTCGATCCCCAGCTCCTCGGACATCTGCAGCAGACGCTGGTTCACAAGCTTCTGCTCCGGAATGCCGTGGTCCTGCAGCTCCAGGAAATAATTGCCCTTTCCGAAAATGTCCTGGTACTCCAGCGCTTTTTCCTTCGCGTCTTCATACAGCCCCCGGACCAGGTATCGCTGCACCTCTCCGGCAAGGCAGGCGCTCAATGCAATGATCCCCTCATGGTACTCCCGCAGAAGCTCTTTGTCCACACGAGGCTTATAATAATACCCGTCCACAAACCCTTTGGACACGATCTTCATCAGATTGGCATAGCCGGTGTTATTCTCCGCCAAAAGGACCAGATGATAATAACGGTCGTCCCCGCCCGTGATCTCCCGGTCGAACCTGGAACCCGGCGCCACATAGACCTCGCATCCAAGGATGGGATTGATCCCTGCTTTTTTTGCTTCCCGGTAAAAGTCGATCACCCCGTACATGACTCCGTGGTCCGTGATCGCCGCGCTGTCCATGCCCAGTTCCTTTACCCTTGCCACATATTCCGATATCTTGTTTGAACCGTCCAGAAGACTATACTCCGTATGGACGTGTAAATGCACAAACCCCATGCTTCACCTCCCGCCTGCAGCCGCTTTTCTGTTTCCGCCAAAAAGGACTGCCGTTTTGTAAACATTTATTTTCTATGAAAAAAAACAAGGGTGGCTCCCACAAGAACCACCCAGCCTGCTCCGTATTAGTTGCTTCCGTTCATCATGAATCCGATCAGCCTGTCTGTATCTTCCTTTTCATAAGCAAGGATCTCCAGCTCCGGAATCTCACCATTGGAAAAGATATTCGCCATGGATACGTACTGGGAAAGCTTGGACTTGAGATTCAGTCTGTCCCCTTCTCCTGTCACCAGCTCTACCTTGCCTCTGCACTGATCAACCACCTTAAAAAATCCTTCTATGTCTGTAATGTTCTGTACTTTCATAATTCAATGACCTCCTCAAAAAATATTGTTTTCTGTTTCTAACCTTTTTCTGAGTTACGCTACCATTATACATGATTTTCCAAAGAATGCAATCTTTTTTTATTTTTTGAAAGTTCTTTCTGCCCTCATTTTTTGTCTTCTCTGCATTTTATGTTTGCTGAAAAACAAGGGATATGCTATAATAAGAATTGCGCTGAGGCGCAAGCAGGTCACCAATTTCCTGCGGAAATTGGTGACAAATTATATTTACAGCAGCAGAAAACGGCATAAGTTTCTGTGTCTGATTTCAGAAATTTTATAAAAATTTAAAAATACAAGGAGGAGTTATTGATGAGATTAGTAACACGTTCTGATTTTGACGGTCTTGCATGCGGCGCGCTGCTTTTGGAGGCAGGGATCATCGACAGCTGGAAATTTGCCCACCCCAAGGATATCCAGGACGGCCTGTTGGAGATTGATGAGAATGACTGCCTTGCCAACGTACCTTTTGTAGAGGGCTGCGGGCTCTGGTTCGACCATCATTCCAGTGAGCACGAACGATTGCAGCTGGAAGGCAAATATAAGGGAGAGAGCCGCATCTGCCCGTCCTGTGCGCGGATCATCTACGAATACTACGGCGGAAAGGAACAGTTCCCCCAGTTCGATGATCTGATGGAAGCCGTTGATAAGGTAGATTCCG
>CATLCV010000239.1 GCA_949893755.1 uncultured Lachnospiraceae bacterium
AATTATACCATATGCAGGCGGTTTGTGCCTTTTTTATGGGTTAAAATATCGATTTTTCAGGGTTCAACACACCAAAACGGTGTGGGAAGTTTGAGTTACTGACTATGAAAAATGACTACCGGGTAACCTAATAGCGCAGATTGGTTATCATACAGGAGGTGTAAAATTATGAAAAGGAAGAAATGGTTATCACTGGCACTTTGCGTTGGATTGATCGGTGCGCTGACTCTCGGGGGATGCGGCAACGGAAACGGAGGCTCGGAAAATAAAGACGGCCACACGGATCAGGAAACGCAGACCGATGATACCGGAGCAGCAGAAGATACAGAGGATACGTCCTCTGACACCACGGATTACGGTCCGGCCCTCAAGCTGACCATGGGCTCCACGGGGGCGGCGGAGGATATCTCCACCCAGTCCGCCCAGAAATTCTGCGATCTGGTAAAAGAACGCTCAGGCGGTCAGATCGAGATCGAACTGTTCCCGGCTTCTCAGCTTGGTTCAGCTACGGATCAGCTGGAAATGGTTTCCAACGGATCCATAGACCTGTTTCTGGAGGCAAACCTGATGACCACCTATGGGGTGGACAATCTGAAGCCGGCATCGATCATGTTCTCCACCCGAGGGAAGGAAGACCAGAAAAAATTGATGGGCAGCGACTACATGCAGAAAAATTTCGACGAATTCTGCGAAAAAAGCGGAATCCGGGTGGTGGCGTATAACTGGTACCGCAATGCCACAGCGATCGCATCCGTAAATAAGATCGAGAAGCTGGAAGACTGTGCCGGTGTGAAGCTTCGTGTGCCTCCGGTAAACAGCACGGTAGACATGTTCAACCAGCTTGGCTTCAACGCCACCCCGGTATCCTACAATGAAACACTGATCTCCATGCAGCAGAAGGTGATCGACGCCGTATGGTGTACCGAGGACGCCATCTGGACCATGGGCTTCTATGAGCCGGCGAACTATGTATTTGAGCTGAACGCGGCTGCCGACTGTATGTACGTGTATGCAAATGACAATCTGTTCAGCAGTACCATGACCGACGCGCAGAGAGAACTGATTCGGGAATGCGCGGAAGATGCGGGTGATTACTACACGGAACTGGCCGAGGGTGCTCTGGAAGAAAACCGGAAGAACTGGGAAGACGCCGGTGTGGAAACGGTGACCATTACCGAAGAAGAGCAGGAACGGTGGGCGGAAATCTTCTTTGAATATGCTAAAAAGCAGGAAGCAGCCGGTGAGTGGGATGAGGGACTGTTCGAAGAAGTCCTCTCGATCAACGGGTACTCTGCCGATTAATCTGACGGTTTACCAGGCGGGTGTCGGGTGATCCGATACCCTTGCCTGAGAAAAGGTGAGGAATGCCTATATGAAAAAAACATTAATGAAAGGGGTCAACAAGTTTATCGTAATCAGTTACGATCTTTTGAAAAATATATCTGCGGTTGTTTTATTCGTGATCATTATGGTCACTACGCTCAGCATTATCTGCCGATATGTATTCAACAATTCCCTGAGCTGGGCCGAAGAGCTCTGCTGTTTTCTTCTGATCTATCTGGCTTTTATGACAGCGGGTCTGGCGACCGTGGAAAAGGCCCATGTTACGGCGGATTTCATCAGCGGTTATATTAAGGGAAAAGCGAAACAGGCGCTGAGCTGGGTGATCCGTATATTGGAAATCGTGTTTTTCCTCGTGATCGCTTATGCGTCAATCACTTTAATGCCGACTACAAAACAGATCAGTCCGGCATTAGAAATCCCACGTCCATGGTATTACGTACCGGTTGTGGTGATGTGTATTTACATGGCCTTTGCGATAATCGTAGATCTTTTGAATGAGCTTTGCCCGGGATATAATTATTGGCGGCAGCGCCAAGATGAGCTGGACAAGATTGCCGAGGCGGAAGAGGCAGCATTGATGAAAGAATCTCTGGAAAGCGTAGATGAATTTATGGAAGAGCAGGAAGGGGGAAAATCAGCATGAGTACAGGTATGATTATCGTTGTTGTTGTATTTTTGATTTTGCTTTTTGCCGGCTTCCCATGTCTGTTTGCCCTTGGACTTCCGGGGCTTGTATGGCTGTTGATCAATCCGGGAGTTCCCTCGTCCATGTTGGCAACCAACATGATGGGGTATCTGAACAGCTTTACACTCTTGTGCCTGCCGGGCTTCATGTTCGTAGGACGCCTGATGAATACCTGCGGGATCACCGATCGGTTATTCCAGTTCTGTACGGCTCTGGTGGGCCGTTTCCGGGGAGGCATGGCCTACTCCAATGCGGTGACCAGTATGCTGTTCGCGTCCATGTCCGGCTCCGCAATCGCGGATGCAGGAGGATTGGGGCTCGTGGAAATGTCCATGATGAAGCGGGCCGGATATAAAGCAGATTTTGCTGCCGGAATCACGGCGGCATCCAGTATTATCGGGCCGATCATCCCGCCAAGCGCGGCAATGGTCATGGTCGGTACGATGGGAAACATCTCGGTTGCCAAGATGTTTGTCGCAGGAATCTTTCCGGGGGCTATGACATGCGCGCTGTTATGTCTGAATGTCTGGTTTCGGGCGCATTTTACGAAAGAAGGAAAGAACTGGCCCTGCACGAAGGTCAGCGCGAAACAGACCTTACGCTGCACTCTGCGCGCAATTCCTTCGCTAGGAACCTTTATCATCATTATGGGATCGATCATGGCCGGAATCTGCACACCGACGGAAGCAGCCGTGCTTGCTGTCTGGTATTCCATCTTTTTAGGGATCATTTATAAAAAAGTAACTCTGAAAGGCCTGTGGGAAACCTTGAAAGCAACCGCAACGACCTGCGGCCCGCTGTTTGTTATTATGACGGCTGCCAGCATTTTCACCTGGATCCTGACCAGAGAGGGGCTCTCGAACATGATCAGCTCCCTGATGGCGCAGTACAGCGGTGTTGTCAGCGACAAGGTGATCGTAGCGATCTGCGTGGCAGTATTCCTGCTGATCGGATGCTTCATTGATTCCAGCTCCGCGGTATTGCTGCTGAGCCCGGTGGTATTTCCGGTCATAAGGGCCTTCGGCATCGATCCGGTGTATTTCGGGGTACTGATGGTGTACGCGCTGATCATCGGCGTGATCACACCGCCCTTTGGAATCTGCCTGTTCGTGGTGTCCGGGGTTGCCAAGCTGCCGGTCAGCGCGGTTACAAAAGAGGCAGTACGCTATCTGCCGATGATGATCCTCTTGTGCATCATCATGATCCTGTTCCCGGGGATCGTAACATTCCTGCCGAACCTGCTGTTCTGACAGGGGGCGGTTGCTATTCACTGGAGGATACAAAGGGTGCGAACAGCAGTCTTTGTATGATTCATAATCTGTGTATATTTATAAACAAATTGTTTTACATTCAGGAAAGGAGTATATTTTTATTATGGAAAGAAAAAGTTATGACGTTATCGTATGCGGCGGCGGAACTTCCGGCACTGCGGCGGCTGTTGCGGCAGCCCGCGGAGGAGCAAAGACTCTGTTGATCGAGAGGAACGGGGCGCTTGGCGGCCAGATGAATGTTTCAGGCCCTCCGGGATTCTCCTATGCGAACCTGTTCAACGGCTATGACGAGCAGGTGATTGCAGGCTTTGCGGAGGAAATGCACAGCCGGCTTTTGAAGGAAGGGCACGCCTACAAGCACGACCTGAATCTGTACCGCACCCATTCCGGCTACACATTTTCCTACGTTGACCCGGACTGGTGGGGGCTGGAGATTTTTGAAGTCATGACGGAAAACAACGTCGATCTTCTGTTACATACGCTGGTGGTGGATGTACAGAAAAACGGGGACGCGGTCAACGGCGTGATCGTGGAAAATGCCAACGGACGCCTGGTAATCGAGGCCAAGGTGGTCATTGACTGTACCGGCGAAGGAGATATCGCCGTCCGCGCAGGCTGTGACTATGAGCTGCTTCCGAGGGAAGAATGCGAGCCCCAGACCGTATGCTTCACCATGGGCGGCGTGGACTGGGACAAGATGATCGAGTACATCCACGAGAATCCGGATCAGATCCTGTATTCCGGACCGGATGAGGGGCAGTGCGGAGACTATCCGAAGCGTTCCCTGGAAGAGCACTATGAGATCATGAGAAATATCACGAACATCATGGATTACGGTGATCTGCGGGGTTTCTATAAGATCATGGACGAAGCACTGAAAAACGGCGACTGGCATGAATATTCCGGCGTCGGCTTCTTCCTGATGCCCAGGGAGGGCGGAGAGATCCAGGCGCATATGCAGCACAGCAGCCAGGTTCCGAACTGCTGGAGCTGTGACGCGTGGGACCTGACGAGAGCCGAGGTGGAGTGCCGCCATCAGATCATCATTGCCCTGAAATTTTTCCGCAAATATATGCCGGGCTTTGAAAATGCGTATCTGGTACGTACCGGCGTGGAGCTGCGCTTAAGAGAAGGCCGCCGGATCATGTGCGACTACAAGATCACCGGAAAAGACGTGGTGGAAGGACGCCGCTTCGACGACTGTATCGGCAAGAATCAGTTTGCGGCAGGCGCCGTTCATGTGGCAAATAATCAGACCATCGAGGTCCGTTCCGGAGAAGCGCTGGGCAAGCCGCCGAAGGGAGGCACCAACGATATCCCATACCGCTGCATGGTTCCGCTGAAGGTGGAAAATATGCTGGTAGCCGGAAAGCACGTATCCACGGACCGCGCCGCATACATGCGTTTCCTGATGCAGACCGTTGTTACCGGACAGGCTGCCGGCGTGGCCGCGGGACTGTGCGTGAAGCACGGCGTATCTCCGAGAGAGATCGAACAGGAAATCTATGTAAAAGAGTTGCAGGAGATCCTCCGTCAGCAGGGCGCGATCCTGGACGGGGTACATTAAATACTTATATGCACAGCCGATGAAATCTGACGTGTGTATCGCGCCAGCCGCAAAGCGGTATCATTCCTTATGCGGCTGTGCGCATTATGTTATACTGAGCGGCGGCTTCATTGCCGCCGGGAATCAAGTGATCCATTCGGCCGATGATCCGGAAAGGAGATGGAGAAACAGATGAATACACTGGAAATTATTCTGTTGATCCTGCTGATCGCGTTCGGTACAGCCTATAATATGTACCGCCATTACAGCCAGAGACAATTCGAGGAAGAACTGAACGAAGCTTTGCAGACACAGGGCTATGCTTCCTTCTGCGAAATGCTCGGGAGCCGGAAAGGCCGCAGATGCTACCCAAGGTACACGGCAGATATGAAAAAACTGGATGCCGCGATCCTGTGCGGACGGCATGAGGAAGCCCGAGAACTGATCCGGGGCCTGAACCAGTCCGCCATGTCCTCGAAGGATTATGTGAATTACAATATGGCCGTGCTCAGCTACGCCGTGTCCACAAAAGACCGGGCAATGGGAGAAACCGCCTGCGGCGCGCTTCGCAGGCGCGGGATCGCTCAGAAATATTCCAGGGAGGCCGAGCAGGTCTATGACATTTATCTGCTCCGGAGATCCAATCATATCGAAGAACTCCGGACATTTGCCGCAAAGGTCAAAAATCCGTCCAGCCGGGCGATGGCCTACTACCGGATCGCCCGGCAGTATTATTATATGGAAGAGATTGGAGAGTGCAGAAAATATTTAACCATGTCAAAAAATGTATTTCCGGATCAGACCTGGCGGTCTGTGATACAAAAAATACTGGACGGTGATTATTCGGAAATGGATCCCTGAAGGTAAGGAGTTGACATGAAAGTTATACTATGCGGCAGATTTCATCGGCCGTGAGTAGATTTATGACAGCTCCTGACGATTTTAAAACAAGAATGAGGATTGCCATGCAAAATAAAATAAAAGTGATAGAAAAGCGGGCGGCATTCTCTCCGGATTGGCTCTATCTGGGATTGCTTATGCTCGCTTATGTAATCGTCGGGATCAATACCTACCGGCTCCAGCCGGTCCTGACAACTCTGATGGATCATCTCTCGGCAGATACCAGCCGGATCGGGTTCTTAATGTCTGTCTGTACATTCGTTACACTCTGTCTCGCAATTCCCTTTGGAGTGATCCTGCCCGGGCTGGGATGCCGCCGGGCCATGATCCTTGCCGTAATACTGGAGCTTGCCGGTTCCGCGGCCGGCTTTTTCTTCACGACTTATGAAGGGATTGCGGTTTCCCAGATCCTGTTCGGCTTCACCAACACGATCGCGACAGTGTGCGCGCCCTATCTGCTCCAGATGGTCTACGACAAAAAGAAATTTTCCGTTACCATCGGTTATCTCAATGCGTGCCAGACCGTGGGGATGGCAGCCGCATTTCTGATTCTTCCCCTGTTTCTGGCGCAAAATGCGCTGCCGCAGGTATGGTTTTTTACCGTGATCCCCTCTCTGCTCCTGCTGCTGGTCTGGATTCCGGCCATGAACCGCAGTGCGGAGCGTGCGTTGCTGCAGCGTGCGGATGCCCGCCAGCAGAAGGGGACACCTGTTCCGCAAAAGGAAGAAGATGGAGGGGACAAGGCGCTTTCCATGAAAAAACCGGAAACATGGCTGGCCGCGGCCAGTACCTTTTTTATCATGTTCAGTGCCGGGGCGGTTTTAAACTTCGCGTCCTCCTTCCTCACCGCAGTACGCGGGATCCCGGAGGGAAGGTCCGCCCAGATCGTACTCAGCAGCGCGATTGTCGGGATGGTCTGCAGCGCCTTGGTGGGAATCGTCTGCAGCCGGATCGGACGAAGGAAGGTGTTCATTGCCATTGTGACCATATTGGCGTTGCTGAGGCTGCTGATGGTCATTACTCCGACCGGCATTTTGCTGAATCTGGTCATTGCGCTGCAGGGCGTCCCGGCAGCAGGCATCGTTGTGATCAACACCCTGGTTCCGGACCTGTGCCCCTCTATAAAGCAGCGTCCCCTTGTGATTTCCATGATCTCTACGGCTTCTATGGCAGGGATGTGCCTGAGTTCGACCGTATTCGGTATGATGATTGGGTGGTGGGGATATGACCGGGCATTTTTGGTCATGGTTCCGGTGTCGCTTCTGGCGCTGGCGGGAGTGCGGGCGGTTTGAATGCCATCGTATGCAGAAAGACTGTCAGTGGCAGGCTTTCTGTATGCCGGTTTTTCTGTGTATCCTCCCGACTGATCAGTGCGGTGCAATCCGGAATATTTTACTCTTGACACATTTCATGATCCATTGCTATAATGCTCTTACATATCAGGGAAAACAATGTCTTTATATCTTCATTTATTCATTGATACAATTCTTGATTTTATCAATTGAGTTCCCAGTATGGACGTCACAATCAAATAAGGAACTGACCGTATAAAATGTACACAGGGCTTATCTCAGCATTTATATGTACAGGTGATTCGGGCGAAGTTCCTGAGTATTCCGTATCACATTGGAAGAAATGCCGGCTGCCGTAATGCGGAGCAGATTATATCAAAGAATATTTCTCTGATAAATTCTACGGATTTGTGTCAGAAAGCACTTGCATTTTCTCCCCAATGTCATACAATTGAAAGGAGAACAAATGAAAAGAAAACTGGAAGAATTAAACTTACTGGACGATTTTTTGTTCGGCAGTGTACTTTCTTATCCGGACATCGGAGAAGAGTTCTGCAGGAAGATTTTGAAAATTCTGCTCCATGTGGAGATGGACAGGGTGCATATCGTTCCGCAGAAGGTCTATTACGGTTCGGACACCGACAAGCACGGGACGCGGCTGGATGTCTTCATCGAAGAGGACGGAGGGACAGGAACCATCTACGATGTGGAGCCGGACAAAAATGACGACAGTGAACTAAAGCATGCATTGCCCAGGCGGGTTAGATTCTACCATTCCAAGATTGACGGCCGGAGCC
>CATLCV010000240.1 GCA_949893755.1 uncultured Lachnospiraceae bacterium
CTGTCTACGCTTAACAGCTGTCTGTTACCAGGCAGCGCCCAAGACTTGCTAACGGTGGCTCGCCAGGCCTTTCCGTACGGGATTTCCACCCGCTAAACTATCCGCCCTTTTCTGGGCGCACTTATCCCTTCACGGCGCCCCCTACGGTCATTGCCCGTTCGATCTGCTCACTGAAAATCAAATAGATCACGATCGTCGGGATACTCGCCAACACCAGACATGCTCCCATGGGTCCCCATTCCGTAGAATGCTGTCCCGAAAATGCCGCCAGACCGATCGGCAGTGTTTTCACCTTGTCATTGCTGATAAAAACAGATGCTACCGTATACTCATTCCATACATTCAGGAAAATAAACGTAATCGTCGTCGCGATCGCCGGCCTCGTCAGGGGAAGGATGATTTTCCGGAAAGCCGTAAATACATTCGCTCCGTCCATAAACGCAGACTCCTCCATTTCCTTGGGGATTGATTCAAATGAAGTCTGCAGCACCATGCTTGCAAATGCCAGATTAAACGCCGTGTACGGGATGATCAGCGCAAAATAGGTATTTGAAATCTGCAGCTGTTTCATCAGAATCGCCAGCGGGATGATCGTAACCTGGATTGGTATAAACAATCCAATCGTCACATAGGTTGAAAACACATTTTTCAATCTCCATTTCATCCTGGTCGTCGCATAGGCGAACGGCAGTGAGAGAAGCATGATCAAAAGTATGGCAGCCACGGAAACAATGAGGCTGTTTCTAAAATAGGTCAGCATATTAAAGGATTCCACCGCAACCCTATAGTTGGAAAACAGAGGATTCTGTGGTATGCCAAACGGATTGATGTAAAAAATTTCTTCATTTGACTTTAGTGAATAAAATATCAGATACACCAATGGATACAAGTCAATTACCGCAATCACTCCAAGCAGGATCGTAAGCACCGTAATTTTTATTTTTCCTTTTTTCATAGCCGCACTCCTCATCTCGAATTTGGATCGCAACGTTATTTACGCCATGATCCCGTCCCTGTCTTTAAATGCCATATTCAGGATCACTGTAGCCGCCAGGCAGAGAATGACCAGCATAACGGCCGACGCGCAGCCATATCCGAATTTTCCTACCGTAAAGGCATTTCGGAAGGTCATATATGTCAGGGTATAGGTGGAGGTCCCCGGTCCGCCTTTCGTCAGAAGATTCATCTGCGCAAATGCATTGAGTCCGCCTGTAATAGCGAATACAAAACACATTCTGAACGTACCTTTTAAAAGCGGCAGTACAATATGGATATTGGTCTTCCAGTTCGTACAGCCGTCGATCCGCGCCGCCTCCAGGTAGTCCTCCGGGATGGCCCTTGCGCCGGAATAGATGATCGTAAACTGATACCCCGTATATTGCCATACATTTACAAATGTAACCGCAAAAATAGCCAAGTGCAGATCCGACAGCCAATTTTGATGCAGATCCGTGCCCAGAGCCTCCAGCACCTGATTGATCAGACCAAATTCCGGATTATAGATTGCCGACCAGAGCTGGCATACAACTGTCACGGAAAGCACAACCGGGATGAAGTATGCCGTGCGGAAAAACTTCTTTCCCTTGATCCGGGGATTGAGCAGCGCAAAGGTCAGCAACGTAGCCGCCGTGATCTGAAAAAGCACCAGGATTGCCGCAAAGATCAGACAGTTTGCGACCGACTGATAGAACAGAGGATCCGTAAACAATGTTTTATAATTGTCCAGCCCATTAAATATTGCCTCATTTACCCCATCCCATTCAAAGAAACTCCTGTAAAAAGTCTGCATGATGGGATAGAAAACAAACAGCGTAAACACAGCAAGCGCCGGAAAGGTAAATATGAATATTGCTTTCTTATCTCCTAACATCTTATTCATCTGCTAAATCCCCTTTCTATCAGCCTATATTACTATGATATCATTACCATGGTCACTGAGCGGTGCGTTCAGCACATCTGTCGATATTGCTGATAAAGTCCTCTGAAGACTCGCCAACAATAAACTTCTGCATCTCTTCTGTAAATGTCGTAGAAAACTCCGTATTCGGCAACACATGGAGGTACTTCCCACTGTAGGTATAGTTCGGCAGTGCATTCTGCAGCTTTGCGGATACATGATCCAACTCCATATTCGGTTTGAGTCCATCCACCTTCAATGGAGTCTCCACCAGCCCGGTAGTCTCATAATGGGCCACCTCACGGTAATACGCAAATAAGAATCCGATCTCTGCCGCAAGCTCCTTGTCCTCCGCGCTGTCGCTGACTGCCATCCCATTCGTATCTCCGCCGCCGGCCATTGCATATTGATTCGCAGTCTCGCCTGCTTCCCCGGTGGGATAGCTTTCCATAATGTCCAGGTTGTCTCCCAGTTCTGTGATCACTTCCGATGTATACCAGCTTCCGTCCAGTATCATAGCTGCTTTCCCGCTCTTGAAAAGAGCCGACGCAGTATCAAAATCCGCGTTTGTAGAGCCCTCCTGAAAGATTCCTGCATCAATCAGCTCTTTAATCTTCTCAACCGCCTCCGCATACCCGGCATCCGATGCTTTTGCCTCACCGGTGGAAAGTGCATAAAGCCCCGCTTCATTATTCTTCATTGCAAATGAATCAAAGAATGCGCCGAGAGGCCATGGCTCCTTACCGAACATGGACATTGGAGTGATATCCAGTTCACGGAATTTCTTTACGGCATCCAACAGTTCCTCATAGTTTTCCGGTACCTTTATGTTGTTATCTTCGAAAAGCTGTTTATTGTAGTACCAGAGGATTGGAGAAATGCTTCCCATCGGGAACTGGTATATATGGCCGTCTTCTGATTCCAGACAATTTTCCATAATTGCTTCTGTATAGTAGCCGCCGATATTAAATTTATCGACATATTCATCCAGCGGAACGATATTACCGCTTTTTGCCAGTGTCATTAAGGTTCCCGAATCTACCAGCAGCAGATCCGGCAGATCTCCCGCGGCAGCCCTTGTTTTTACGGTCTGCCCTCCGTCCTGCGGATAGGCTTCAAAATTCAGAGTCACGTTGGGATATTTCTTCTTGATCTGCTCTGCCGCAAATTCCGCCATCGCCGTGCCGTCTCCTCCATAATACGTCCATACATCCAACGTTGCTTCCACGTCGCTTCCCTCGATCTCCTGAACATCCGGTGCAAAAATATCAAGGGTTTCCGTTTTCTCATCCGTCTCAGTCGGCTGATTTTCTTCGGGATCTGTTTTTCCTGTTTCCGGATCACCGCCGCCCCCACAGGCCATAAGAGACATTGCCATAGCTGCCGCAAGCATCATACTCACAATTTTTTTCTTCATAATCAGTTCCTCCTTGCCGCTCTGTCTGAGCTGTTTTTTTGATGCTGCAATCATATCATGTTTTCTCTTATATCCCAAAGGATTATTCATGCATAGATATGTAAAAAACAGGACATTCTTCATATCCTGTTTTTTACATATCCATACTTCCGGCAGATCATCTGTATTATGTTTCTTTTATATGCTTTTTGACTGCGCCGCAAATTCCCTTGGGGTAATACCATAGTATTTGCGAAAGCAGCGGCTAAAATACCCTGGTTCTCCATATCCCACTTTTTCTGCAATCTCGCTGACAGATAACGATGTCTCCCTCAGCAGCTCCTTTGCTTTTTTCATCCTGTAAATTGAGAGGAGACTGGTAACCGTACATCCCAGCTGTTTGGAAACAACTCTTCGCACATAACTGCTGTCCAAAAAAATACCCTCTGCGATCTTCTCCACCGTGAGTTCATAGTCCTGATAATTTTCCGCTATATAATTTTCCACCTGCCGTATGATCTCCCTGCCCCTTTTTGACACATTTCCCTGAAACGCTTCCTCCGCTTTTTCATAAATTCCCATGACAAGCAAAAACACTTCCGAAAGGGAGCTTAGCTGATAAATCCTGGAATATGGTTCAAAGTCTTCCCCATAGATTTCTTCAATGCTCCCATTCATTTCTACAACATAGGAAAGGCAGACGGATATCATACCGCTAATAATCCCATAGATATATTCAACGGCAAAGTTTTCCTCTTTTAAATTTTCCTCGACGCCTCTTATGATACTCTTCATTTCCTCTTTTTCATGCTTTCGCAGCGCACTCAGGAGCCGTTCATTCAGATCCATGTGGTAAAAAAACATTTTCCTCGACTGCGGAGGGATGTCTTCGGCAAAAAGAATACATTCACTTCCCACAAAAAACTTTTCCCCCAATACACGGATCGCCTCTTTGTAAGCCGCGGTAATCTCGTCCTCCCTATCCACACACTGGCTGATTCCCATTGATACTGTATATTTTGTAATGGACCGGACGGCTGTCTGAATTTCCTCAAGTCTTTGCAGCATGGTATCTTTTTCTATTTTCTCCTCTGTATTCAGAATCACAACCAATTGGCCGCCAAAGTCCCGGAATATCAGCCTTTTGGAATCCATATTGCTGCAGATCTCTCCAGTAATATTTTCTACTATAAAATCCCACAGTGCGATATCTTCCCGCCGCTTGCGCATGACCGGCATGGCATCCGCTTCCAGCACGATCACATGGAAATATGGGTTCTTCAAGGAAATATTTCGTTCATGCAGCTTCTTTCTCTGCTCTTCCTCCTCTTCCTCATAGATACTGTGAATCCAGCGCCGGAGAAGCTCCTCTGTCACAATCTTCTCATCCAAACGGTGTCTGTGTCTCTCCATGCGCTGCATTTTCATTTTGGAAATTATTTTTTTGAGACAGCCTGTCAGCTCGGCTTTCGAAAACGGCTTCAGCAGGTAGTCCTCCGCTCCCAGCTTCAACGCTTTTTTGGCATACTCAAACTCTGAATAGCCTGTAATGAATACGATGTAAATCTCCGGATTTTCCCTCTTGATCTCCTCAGCCGCCGTAATACCGTTCATACCCGGCATATTGATGTCAAGCAGAACAATATCCGCGGTATCATGCGCAAAATATTCCATCACCTCAGACGCGCTTTTGCAGTTCGCGCAGATCGACATCCCCTCTTTGTTCCAATCAATGACGCGCTCCATATAAGCTCTGAAATAAGCTTCATCATCGGCCAGCAATACACGAATCATATCTTATTCTCCATTAAGCATTATCCTTTGGTATTTTAACCGTAATTCTGGTTCCCACGCCTTCCTCACTGTCTATGTCCATTTTCGCGGCATTTCCATAATACAGCGAAAGCCTGCGCCGGACACTCTTTAATCCAAAATGGCCGCTCTTTTCATCTTCCTTCTCATCGAGCAGTTCATGAATCTGAAGCGGACCCATTCCAACTCCGTTATCAGAGATTGTAAAAATAACATGGTCACCTTCTATCCAACCCGCCACCACGATCACGCCGCCTCCTTCTTTCATTTTCAACCCGTGATAGATCGCGTTTTCTATGAGAGGCTGCAACGTCAGCTTTATGATCTTATAATCCATGACCATAGGAGAACATTCTATTTTAAAATTCATAATATCCGCATACCGAGCCCTCTGTATGTACAGATAATTTTCAATATGCCTGAGTTCCTCCTCGATCGTTATGATCTCCCTCCCGCCCGACAGGGAGATTCTATAAAAGTCCGCCAGTGCTTTCGTCACGGCTGCGCCCTCATGAGCCATATTGCTTTCACACATAATATAGATCAAATCCAGGGTATTATACAGAAAGTGGGGTTGGATCTGTGTCTGGATGAGCGCAAACTCGTATTTTCGCTTCTGCTCCTGCTCCTCTTCCACATTTCTTATCAGTCCCTGTATGCGTTCCGACATTTTTTTAAATGCCTGGGCAAGGATGCCAACCTCATCCTGCGCGTCAGAATCGTATATAGCAGAAAAATCCCCGTGTTTGATATGATTTGCCGACACCGTAAGCGCATGAATCGGTCTTGTGATCCTTCTCGACAGGATAATGATCAGGAGCGTAGCGATTACCGCGGAAAATAAGCCGATAAATACGGTCAGTTTCGCCGTGTCCCGGATTCCGCTGGTCAGTTCCAAAACAGAAATTCCACTCATCAATGTCCAGTCAAGCTTCTCAATTCCCGTTTTTACGATCAGATATTCTTCTCCGTCAATATGGATAATATCGCTTTCACCGCCGTTTTTCAGAAAGGAAACCATTTCACGTTCTTTTATAGGACTTAACAGAAGACCGGCATCTTTATTTCCAACGACTCTGTTTTCCTCATCTACCAGCATAAAATCATTTTGATATTCCCCTTCTTTCATCTCCGGAAAAATCTCTGAAATCGTGCTTTCCCTGACGTTGATAAACACATATCCTATATTTTTTCCGTCTCTCATACTGATGATACGCTTTCCGATCGTCAGTACCGGTTCATCACTGAAATACGAACGCACTTCCACAGGAAGCTGCACACAGCTTGTCTTACCCGAGGCCGGAATGGCACAGACCAGTTCTTTGCGCACTTGTTCCGCTGATACATCAACAACGCCTGAGCTGCAGATGTTGCCATACGTGTCTATGAACAGGATCGAGTCCACATCGCTGAAGCATCTGGTATCGTAATCCAGCGCCGCAAACAGATTATTTTTGATTCTGATTAACGCAACTCCGCTGATATCCCTGTTTTCTACTTCCGCATAGATCTTGTTGACATCCTGGGTCACCATGTTGGCGCAGGTCTGGAGATTGGCGCGCATAGATTCCAGACGCACCCGGATGATCTCATTTTCCTCCTGAAAAATATTCTTTGTTCTGGCAACATTGATATCATATAAAATTTTATACATACCGCCAAGGATTCCTGCCACCAGAAAAAGAATTGTTGCAGTACAGACAAAAATAAACTTGTACTGTATTTTCATATTCCTGAAGCAGTCACTCAGTCTTTTCCATCGCTTTTCTCTTCGCATACTTTTGAACGCTTTCTGATATTTTTTCCGCGATCATCTCCGCAATCTTCTCGCTGCCCTCCGTGTTGGGGTGTATGCCGTCTTCAAAATATTCCTTCATCCCCTGTGTCATCCGATGCATATCTATAATCGGAATGTCCAGCAACTCTGCCGCCAGCTTCTGCATGTCCACGATCCGCTCATGGATGATCTCCGGTGAAACCATATAATCCCAATACAGTTCCCCTTTTCTGCGCCATGCCGTAGGCGCTGTCACCGCATATACATCCGGTTTTCCCGGAAGATCCATATATGCCGTCAGCAGTTCTCCGTAGGTTCTGCGGAAATCATTGTCGTGTCCGGCAAAGTTGGCAATCTTACTGTCATTGGTTCCAAGCATGACGATCACAATATCCGGTTCGTAGCGAAGGCTTGCCTGATACTGCACAGTGGATCGGTATGGACAATCCGCGGTATCCAATACGCAAAAACCAGATATGCCAAAATTTCTTACTTCCACGTCTTCTCCCAGCTTCCGCTGAAGTACTGCGGGATAACAGTCGCTTTTGGTGTTCTTTGTCCCATATCCCTCTGTGATACTATCGCCTATGCATGCAATCCTGATTTTTTTCATTTGCTGATATTCCTCCTACGTAAACATCCGATTGTTATTACACCCGGTTATTCTGGTTTTGAGTTCGAACAGACTATTGTTTTATTTTATACTCTTTTTTCAGAACAAAATAAGACTATTCGTGTATCTATTCATAAAAAACGTGACACTTCATAAACGATTTTTGAATTTTTCTTTTCCCTTTGCAAACTGAAAAGATAATGCTTGCACACTTCCTTATTCAATCTGCCAGTCGATGGGTTCCAGCCCATGCTCCTCCAAAAACGCATTGGTCTGGCTGAACGGCCGGCTCCCGA
>CATLCV010000241.1 GCA_949893755.1 uncultured Lachnospiraceae bacterium
AAGTCCGCGCTAAAGTCCCCATAAGCGCAGTGCCTGATAAGCAATGACGCTCACTACCCATGCCGCGGCGGTCTGGAACAGTACGATCGCCGCCGTAACCTTCCCGCTCCCTGTCTCCCTTCTGATGGCTGCGATCGCTGCCGTACAGGGCACATACAAAAGGCAGAAGGTCATCAGGGCATACGCATTGGGCATGCCGAATCCCATGTCCTCCAGTACATGCGTCAAGCCCGCCATCCCGCCTGCGGTCGTGATATTCGGGATTCCGAACAGCACGCCGCAGCTGGACACCACCACCTCCTTTGCCGCGATCCCGGAGATCAGTGCCACAATGATCTGCCAGTATCCCAGCCCGGCCGGTTTCAATACCGGCGTGATCCATTTTCCGATCACGGCCCCGAAGCTCCGGCTCATATCCGTAACATATCCCTCCGCTCCAAAATTCAGAAGAAACCACATGACAATGGATGCCAGAAAGATCACGGTCCCTGCTTTCGTCAGATAGTCCTTTACCTTCTCCCGGACGTACATCATGATCGATCTGACATCCGGAGATTGATACTCCGGCAGCTCGATGAGCAGCATATTGTCTGTCCCATGAGGATCCAGCCGAAACAGGAGCCAGGCCGATATGCCTGCTGCCAGGATCCCGATCAGATACATGGAATAGCATGCGGCCATGGCATATTTTCCAAAAAACATCGTGGAAAACAGGACGTAGACCGGAAGCCGGGCACTGCAGGACATGAAGGGTGTGATCAGGATCGTCCGCAGCCTGTCCTTCCGGTTTTCCAGTGTCCGTGATGCCATAATCGCGGGAACGGAACAGCCGAACCCCAGCAGCAGCGGGAGAAATGCCTTTCCGGACAGTCCCACCCTGCTCATCAGGTCATCCATGACAAACGCGGCCCTGGCCATATATCCGCTGTCCTCCAGATACGCCAGCGCAAGGAATAAGATAAAGATATTGGGAAGAAAGGTCAGGATGCCTCCCACACCGGAGATGATCCCGTCCACGATCAGGGAGCGCAGCATGGGACTGACCTTCCATGCGTCCAGCATCAGTCCTGCCTTGTCCGAAAGCAGCACCAGCCCGGTCTCAAAATATCCTTTCAGCCACCCGCCCACCGCAAAGGTCAGGAAAAATACCAGTCCCATGACCGCCAGAAAGATTGGAAGCCCCAGCCATTTTCCGGTCAGGTATCGGTCGATCCGATCCGTCCGGTCCTGCCGCTTCCGGATTGTTTCTTCCATCGCACGGCCGGGCGCCGGCGCTGTAGGATCCGTTTCTTTTACAACCTGCGGCAGGATCTCCTCGATCCGATCATAGATTGCTCCCGCCATTGAAGCGGGTTTCCCATACTCCTCATACCGGGACATGGCATACAGCAGCATGTCCAATCCCGTGCGTTCCCTTGCGGATATGGCAATACAGGGGATTCCCAGCAGCTCCGACAGACGGGGCAGGTCCAGCTCCATTCCCCGCTCCTTTACGATATCCATCATATTCAGTGCCAGTACCACCGGCTTTCCCAGCTCCAGGAGCTGCATCGTCAGATACAGATTCCTTTCCAGAGAGGATGCATCCGCCACGTCCACCACCACGTCCGCCTCACCGCTCAGGATAAATTCCTTTGATACCCGTTCCTCCATGGTATAGGATGCCAGGCTGTAGACGCCCGGAAGGTCCGTCAGATGGAAGTCCTGTCCCTGCCAGGTGGTCCGCCCTTCCTTTTTCTCTACGGTCACGCCGGGCCAGTTCGCCACCTTCAGATTGGCTCCGGTAAATGCATTGAACAGCGTTGTCTTTCCGCAATTCGGATTCCCGATCAGGCCTGCCCGGATCACCTCCCTGCTCCCCCCGGCGTATTCTTCCATCCTGCTGCCTCCTTTACCTGAATCTGATCGGCGATCCTTCTGCCGAACGCAAACCGGGCACCCCGGAATTTCACGATCACAGCCCCCCTTTTCTGATTGTTCACAATCTCGATCCTGGTCCCGGCCGTCAGCCCCAGAGCTCCCATACGGCGCTCCAGCTCCGGTTCCAGGTGCATGTCCAGCACTTCATAGATCTGGTGGTCTTTTCCCTCCTTGAGCCGCATCCTCTCCCCTCCTCCGAATCTATTTTCTATCATCGGCAATCGTAACGGATCATGTATTCTGATTGCTGCCGGATTCGCTTCCGATGAAGCATCTTTGCTATAAAATATATTATAGAAATCCAAATATATGAATTTAATTTAAAATATTCTGGGCTGTTGTACACATGATAATCGCCTTTTAGATAGCTGCAACATTTTATAAATAGTTTTCAAGAAACTCTTGAACCGTTTTTTCATAAATTGCAGTTCCCTTTAAGTAACTTAAAATATGATCAGCTCCTTTTACTGTCAATAATTGTCTTTTTCCATGTGCTTTATGATAAGCCTCATGAGCCGAACAAACCGGTACAAATTTATCCGCATCTCCGTGAATAAACAGTATTGGACGAGTATTTTTTTGGAGTTGTTTTACTGCATCAGCTTCTTTAAACCCATAACCTTGTATAATTCGACTCATTATGCTTGCTATATGAAGAGTTAAATAGTGCAGACCCACTTTTCCCCTTCTTGATTTTTTTCACGGAATTCTTTTAATTCCTTATTGGGTTCTTTAAGAAACTCTGGTTTAGGGATACCTGGTAATCGTTTTCGACCAAATACCATAAAAATATAAATATAAAGAAATCACTATTTCAGCTGCAACAACGCCTAATAACATACATAACACTTTATACTTCATTCCTTAACCACCTTTTATAACGAATAAGAGCGCCTGCTCAGCGCTCTTTTTTATACAATTTTTCTGGTCAGCAAACCTGCTAAACGATTTTCAGCATCACTTTTAATATATTCATAGCACAGAACTGCAGATCCCCTAATGTAATTTCTTTCTTTTCATTCACTGCTTCGATGATGTCCGTAATATTCGACACACAGCCCGGCATTTGAAGATCATTTCCGGCATAAATACATTGCACACTGGATGACCAGGGATAAATGTCCGAGGTCTCACCCAGCTTACTGGTATCCTGTGATGAGAACCAGTCCGTCATAACTACGCCTTCAAATCCCCACTCATCTCTCGCCACAGTCTGCAGCAGTTCATAATGGTTTGCCGTATGGATTCCATTCAACAGATTGTAAGAAGTCATAATGGAATATGGCTGTGCTTCCTTTACTGCAATCCCAAATCCTTTCAGATAAATTTCCCGTAAGGTTCTCTCTGTAACATGAGAATTGCTGAACATCCGGTTATCTTCCTGATTGTTTACTGCCAGATGTTTAATTGTAGTTCCCTGTCCCGCAAAAGACTGTACCCCCCGCGTATCTGCCGCTGCACATTTCCCGCTCAGGACGGGATCTTCTGAATAATATTCGAAATTTCTTCCGCAGAGAGGATTCCTGTGAATATTCATTCCCGGTGCAAGCCACAGATGCACATGATACTGCTGCATTTCTTTTCCGACAAGCTTTCCTATTTCCTCAATCAGTTCCATATTCCATGACTGTGCAAGGGAAGTGGCAACCGGAATTGCTGTACAATACTGATAATAATCTACCGCGTCTTTCGGTGTGTCTTCTGGGAATGGTTTGATATCCATACCAAACATTTCCCCTCCGGGAAGCAGTTCTCCGTCTGCAGTTGTCTTAAAATGTGTTTGCAGCCTAAGTCCGGCAGGTCCGTCTGCCAGAATCAGATTCGGAATTTTTCTTACGGCAATCAATTTTGAAGTTGTATCTGCCGCCGCCCCCGGCACTGCCGCTGATGCCGAACCTACAACACTTTCTCCGCTGCCGCCGCTGCGAAATGTTCCGACACACAGATCAGCCAGTTCCTCCACCGTCAGTTGTGCAACCAGTTCCTCCAATGCTGCTTTCCCTTCTTTTACATCTGTCAGTGTAAGCTGTTCCCCTTTCCTGTGATCTTCATAAACCGGCCTCTCTGATTGATACTGACAGTGTACTGTCCTTATACTATTTACATCCACTTCGATATGTACAGCCGTTTTATATTCTGACAGTTCTTTTTCTGACAGTGTCCTTTTCTCCTTGGGTGCTCCCAATTCTTCTACATCATTTACATCTTTGCAAATATTTTTAAGCTGTTCTGTAACCACTGTCTCCGATAGAGAGAGCACAGCCGCAATTTCACTGTTACGTGAACTGTTTCCTACCCGTACCAGGTATTCGCCTTTTTCCAGCTTCCATGCCGCGTCATTCATATCATAAGAAGCCATTTGGGCAATCGGAAATACAATCCGGACGACCTCACTCTCGCCGGGGCTTAAAAGCTTCGTTTTTGCAAATCCTGCCAGTTCCTGATAAGGCTTTTCAAGGCTGCCCTCCGGCGCAGAATAATATGCCTGTACAACCTCTTTCCCAGAATATTTTTCTCCGATATTACTTACTTTGACCTCCAGATGCAGCGCCTGGTTTTCAATGGCTGCGTTCTCTGTCCTTAAAGCAAATTCTGTATAACCTTTTCCATAACCAAAGCAATAAGATGGCTCCACGCCAAATGTATCGAAATACCGATATCCTACATAAATGCCTTCTGTATAGTACTCATCATCTGTATTGCCGTTATTGTGGCTGAAACTTTTAGAATTTGAATAATCCTCATACCGCACAGCCCAAGTATCCGTTAGCTTTCCAGACGGAATGCTTTTTCCTGCAAGGAAATCCGCTACAATATGGCCGCCTGCATTTCCTGTCTGCCCGATCAGAACAATAGCGTTAATTCCGGAAATACTTTTTAACACTTCCGTATCAATAATTCCACCTACATTTAGAAGCACTATAAACCGTTCGTAATGGTCAGCAAGAAAACGAATATTACGTTCTTCGTCTTCCCGCAGGAGATAATCGCCTGGCTTATAATCGCGGTCTTTTCCTTCACCGGAATTTCTGGCAAGAACATATACGGCTGTATCTGTCTCTGATCGTTTTACTTCCTCTTCGCTAATCGGTTCCATCTGCGGGCTTTCATACGGCTTTGCAAACATCGCCATCAAGGTCGGCACATTTTTCTCTCTGGCCATAGCCTCTATTTCTTCCATATAAGAAGCTTTACTTTCTACAAGCTTTTTACTGTATTTTTCAAGTCTATCATGGGTGGTTATTTCAAAACCTGCCGCTTTAAGCCCATCCTCTATGCATATAACTTCCCTTGAATTAACATCACCGGACCCTGTTCCTCCTTTCACAGTATCCTTTGCTCCGTTTCCAAATAAGGCAATTTTCCGATTCTCCGGGCTAAGCGGAAGGACACCGTCGTTCTCCAAAATAACGATACATTCCGAAGCCAGTTCCCTGACCTTCTCTTGATTCTGCCTCTCGAGCTCTGTCACTGCATTTGTCCTTAGTGCATAATATTGATTCATCTTTTCCTCCCAACACTTTACTGCAAAAGCTTCTTTATTTGTTCTATGCCGTCTGTCCGTTCAGCAGCCTCGGAGTATTTCAAAAACTGCAGGCCACACAGATCTGCCCATTCTTTCCAGCCATCTGAGGTCACAATCCGATATTCCTGAGCGCGTTCTCTCCGTACGGTTCCTGCCGGGAGTTCCTCGTTATAAAAGCGAAGCATTTCTTCCTCATCTTTTGCCGGATGCACAATATAGGAATACTGCTCACCATCCTGCAAATTTTTGGCCCATTGTTTCACTCGCTGTAAATTCTGTTCTTCATCTTCCGAAAGGATCAGCGGTTCTCCTTCCAAAAAACGATAATAATTCGTAGTGTCAATCAGGCCTTTTTTCCGGATCCAATCCTGCAAAGCCTCTAAAAGCCCCTGTACAAACAGCTCCGGAAGCATATGGCTGTCTACATATTCCACAGACAGTCCAAGACTTGTCAGCTTCTCAAGCTGTGCGTCATACTCCTTCAAAATCCCCTCTATATCCGGAACAGCCTGTGCCAGTGCAGCCTGTGTTTTGAAAAAGCATTCTCTTTCGTCCACGATTCCTGTACGATCCGCTTCTTTCGAAAGCGGTTTCCACCGGATTCCATCCCACTCGGAATTTAACGTAGCATGCAGGCCAATACAAAGCTCTTGATATCTTTTTAACTCCTCTGCCCCTTCTTCTATAAACGGAGCTACAGCCATACAAGACACATTCCTGACAATGCTGCCTTTTTCCGCTGCCTCCAATATTGCATGATTTGCCGCCCGGGCAGATCCAAAATCATCTGCCCGGGTAATCAATTTTATTCCCATATCCTGCTCCTGTTCTTTTGACTGTCAGATTTTCCGAAGTCCGCACCCTGCATATCCGTCAGTCCTTGGAATCCAATCCAGAAATTTTTCAATCTGTATATTCCAGAATCTCCATTCATGCCCAAATCCCGGAACACTGTCCCATGTAACCTGCACTCCCTTTTCTTCAAGAAATTCCTGAAAGGCCAGGTTCTCCGGATGATTGCCGTCCGGCTCTCCGCATGCCATATACACCGGCGGAATTTTCTTTCCCTCTTTCATGGAATTTTCTACCGTTTCTCTTGGGTCCGGCATCCCCCATGGATTATTTGCTTTTACACTGCCGCTGATTGCCAGTGCCGAAGATAATGCCCCGATCGCGGCAAATTTTTCCGGGTTTGCAAGGCCATGCATCAATGCCCCTGCGCCGCCCATGGACAGTCCCGCAATATATGTATGCTCAGGCTCCCGGCTTACCGGAAACATATTCGTCACAAATTCCGGAAGTTCCTCCTCTATAAACCTGTAGTAATCATCCCCGCCCGGAACACTGCGGTAAAATCTATTTTCTCCGGAAATCATAACAACAGCAATGTTCCGCTCTTCTGCAAATAATTCGATGTTGCTGTAACCGCCCCAGGTCGCATGGTTATTGCCCACGCCATGCAGCAGGTACAGAACAGGATATTTTCCCTTTCCGATATGGGATGCTTTGCTGCCATCCAGACCTAATGCCTCCGGAATCGTAGCCGTCGGTATGACTACTGTAATATCTACCGCCCGTGTTAAAACATATGAAATAAAATTACACTGAAATTTTGCCATAATAAATACCTCGCCTATTATGAGAGCACTCTCGGGAACTCCCTTGCATCCATCTTTGCGGCTGATTTTCCGAGAATGCTCTATGAATTAAAGTAATTGTTTATCAAGCCTCGGCTGCATTTTTAGAATGCTTTGCCTCCAGGTCTTCCTGAATCTGCTTGATATGTTTATCTACATTTAACATGATGCAGAGAACCAGGCAGAGCGCTGCTACAATCACTCCCATATATCCGAATCCAAATCCAATCGCATCCAATGCGGACTGTGTCTGCTTCTCCGCAGTCCCTACATATCCGCCGAATTCAAGAATCCATGCTCCAAGCGCGGAACCAAGTCCGATACCTACCTTCATACCAAAAGACGTACAGCTGTTTACCACACCTTCGGATCTTACCCCGGTTTTCCATTCACCATAATCCACAATATCTGCTGTCAGCGCAAAGATACTGGAAGACAAAACTCCGATTCCCAGTCCTTTAAAAGCTGTCCCAACCATAATGGCCGGAATGCTGTGCTGCATACTTCCAATCACGAAACTTCCAAATCCCATGGAAACACAGCCGATCATCATCATTTTTCTTTTCCCAAAGCGCTTTACAAATACAGGCAAAATCAAATTCACTGCGGCAGCCGCTAAGGTAGATGCCATTG
>CATLCV010000242.1 GCA_949893755.1 uncultured Lachnospiraceae bacterium
GATTTGAACCGGTGAATCAGGGTGTTGCAGACCCACGCCTTACCACTTGGCTACTGCGCCTTAATATAAAATATGCAATTGTCTCACAAACGTGCATCAATGACTCCGACGGGAATCGAACCCGTGTTACCGCCGTGAAAGGGCGATGTCTTAACCGCTTGACCACGGAGCCTTAATCATAAACAACCGCCGCCTTCATGGTGACCGATAATTATACTAGCACATAATCACCTGTTTTGCAAGCATTTTATTTATTTAATTTTGGATTTTTTTGGTGAGGCAGGTTTTCCGCCTGAATTCACGCGATTTCCAAGACAAAAATTTTTTACTTTACTGTCTTTTTCTGTTATAATGAATTGCGCTGATGCGCAAGCAGGTCATCAATTTCCTGCGGAAATTGGTGACAAATTATAATGAATTGCACTGATGCGCAAGCAGGTCATCAATTTCCTGGCGGAAATTGGTGACAAATTATAATGAATTGCGCTGATGCGCAAGCAGTTCATTAATTTCCTGCGGAAATTGGTGATAAATTATTACGAGGAGGGACAGCATGCAGAGGATTTTGATCGTGGAGGATGATGCGGAGAATAACCAGATCATCCGGGATTATCTGGAGGGGCATGGATATTCCTGCGCACAGGCTTATTCCGGCAGCGAGGGGAAGCTTCTGTTTTCGATGGAAGACTTTGATCTGGTGCTTCTGGATCTGATGCTTCCCGGGATTCCGGGGGAGGAGCTGGTCTCCCTGTTTTCCAAAACCGTGCCGGTCATCGTACTGTCCGCCAAGAGCGGACTGGACAGCAAGGTAGATGTGCTGTCTGCCGGGGCGGAGGACTATATCTGCAAGCCCTTTGACCTGCCGGAGCTTCTCGTGCGGATCCAGATCCGCCTGCGCAGCCGCAACCGGGACCGGCAAGGGACAGAAGCGGGAGCAGCGGCAGCAAAGCAAGGAGAAAAAGCGCCCGGGAAGGAAGGCGCGGAATATGAGCGGCATGCTTACACCTACCGGGATTGGACGCTGAATCCGGATACCTGGGAAATGACGGCACACGGGCAGCTCGTGGAGCTGACCAGACATGAATTTCTGATCATGGAGCTGCTGATCCGCAATCCGCGGCGTGTTTTTACCAAACAGATGATCTACGAATACGCGTGGGGAGAGGAGTATCTTGCCGAGGACAAGACGATCAACGTACATATCAGCAATATCCGCTCCAAATTAAAAAAGAGCGGTACGGATTCCTACATCCAGACGGTGTGGGGAATGGGCTTTAAACTTTCTTAAACTTTTCTGAGCACTTTTTAAAACCCAGGGGATTATACTTGCTTTTGTAAAGGCAATGACATACCTGCGGAGTTCTTGACAGCTGCCGGGAATTGCGGCATGTAGAAGAGACTCAGTATAGCGGAAGGGAGAAGCATTGATGAAGGAGCAGGAAAGGGGGCTGGCCGTGGAAGCGGTCTGCCTGACGAAAATGTATCAGAAAAAGGCCGCGGTGAACCGGCTTGACATGTCTGTACGGGAGGGAGAGATCTACGGATTTATCGGCAAAAACGGGGCTGGAAAATCGACCACCATGAAAATGCTCTGCGGGCTTGCAAGACCTGCGGAAGGAGAGATCCGCCTTTTCGGGAAGCCGGTCAGCGATCCGGCAGTCCGCAGGCGGATGGGCGTGCTGATCGAGGCACCGGGGCTGTACCCCAATATGACGGCAAGGCAGAATGCGGTGATGAAGGCAAGGTGCATGGGCCTTGCGGATGAAAGGAGCGTGGATGAAGCACTGCTCCTGGCAGGACTTGCGGATACCGGGAAAAAGAAGGTAAAGCATTTTTCCATGGGGATGAAGCAGAGACTGGGAGTTGCGCTGGCAATGCTGGGGAATCCGGATCTTCTGATCCTGGATGAACCCATCAACGGCCTGGACCCGGAGGGGATCCGGGAGCTGCGCCGGCTCGTGCTGCGGCTCCATGAGACGGGAAAGACCATTTTGATCAGTTCCCACATCCTGGGGGAATTGAGCAAGATCTCCACTGCCTACGGAATCATCAAGGACGGGCAGATGATCGAGCAGATCACCAGTGAGGCTCTGGAAGAAAAATGCATGGACTATTTTCAGATCGAGGCAGATGACGTCAGCCGGGCCCTGGTATTGATCGGGGAGGCATTTCCGAAGGCCCGGGCAGAGGTGGCAGACAGCCGCCTGGTACGCGTCTATGGGCTGTCGGAAGGTGCGGGGCTGATCAGGCTCCTGGTAGAAAAACAGGTTCAGGTGTATGCTTCAGGCTTCCACCATATGGACCTGGAGGAATATTTTATCAGCCGTATGGAAGGGGGAAGGGCAGATGTTTAATTTACTTCGTATGGATCTGTACAGGATGAAACGAAGCAGATCGGTGTATGTCTGCCTGGGGCTGCTGCTCCTGGCATCTGCCTTTGTATATGCCATGATGTGGCTGCTGGCTGTGCCCCAGGGACAGGAGACGGCGATCCGCATCGGGATGCTCACGGCAGCAGAGGCACAGGATTATCAGACGATACTGGATGGTGTGGATACGCTGGAGATGTTCCGGGAGATCAGCCTGGACGGCGGAGCGTATTGTGCGATATTCGGGATCTGCGTGATCCTGTTTGTATGTATGGACTATAAGAGCGGTTTTGTGAAAAATATCATGGCACTCTACCAGAACCGCTGGGTATATGTGGGGAGCAAGCTCTTGGCGGCAGCGACTCTGAATATTGTGTATCTGCTCCTGAACTATCTGTTTGTATTGCTGCTGAATGGTTTGTTTGGAAAAATGATTCTCTGGGCAGAACTGAGAGCTGTGTTGTTTTATATGGCCTGGATATGGCTTTTGACCACGGCATTTGCAGGGCTCCTGCTCCTGATCTGTGTGTGCATCCGGAGCACTGCGGCAGGGGTGCTTGCGGCTATCCTGCTGGGAAGCGGGACGATTGTGGATATTCTGAATCAGATCTTCGCCCTCTTCCATCTGGGAGACTGGATGAAATACAGCATCTATATGACAATCTCTGCGGGGCCGTCGAAGTATTCGTCCCTGCAGGATCTGCGGGTGTTCGCTCTGGGCGCGGGATTCCTGATCCTGTACTCTCTGCTTGCAGGAATCGTGCTGCAAAAGCGGGACATCTGACCGGATTCGCCTGCAGCAATCTGTGAAGGGAGGAGTTTTGTTATGATCGCGGCACTGATAATATTCATGATCCTGTGCGTATGGCTTCTGGTGCAGTATATCCGCAGTATTCTGGAGCTTCGTTCAATCTGCGGACAACTGGAGGAAATGGAACGGGGAAGCCATATGGAGCTGGGAGTGCACAGCCGCCGGAGAGATGTGCTGAAGCTGTGCAGAACCTTGAACAGGCTGCAGAGGAAGCAGGAGCAGGACCGGATTCTATATGAAAAGGCGGAAAAACAGCTCAAGCACAATATTACCGCCCTGGCCCACGATATCCGGACTCCCCTTGCCGGAGCTTCCGGTTATGTACAGCTTGCCGGGGAATGCAGGGAGGAGGACAGGAGGGCATATTATCTGCAGGCTGCGCAGGGCAGGCTGAAAGAGCTTGGAGACATGCTGGAGGAGCTTTTCCTGTTTACAAAGCTGACCGGCGGTGATTTTGAACTGTCGGTCCGGGAGGTGCAGGTGCTTCCCCTGCTCAGCGACTGCCTGGTGGGGATGTATCAGCAGTTCGAGGAAAAGGGGATCTCGCCGGAGGTTCTCTTTACATCAGAGGAACTCCGCATATGGGCGGACGAAGAATGTCTGAGACGCATTTTCCATAACCTGATCCGAAATGCCCTGCTGCACGGTACGGGAAATCTCGTGATCACTCAAAACAGCCGGCGGCTGATTTTCGAAAATACCGTATCGGAAACCAGCAGGCCGGATCCAAAACAGATTTTTGAACGGTTCTATAAGGCAGATTCAGCCCGGAGGAAAGGGTCCTCCGGGCTTGGGCTGTTTATCGTAAAAGAACTGATGGAAAGAATGGACGGGAGCGCAGCGGCGGAGCTGGAGGAGGAAAAACTGCGCGTCATACTGGAATTCTCGAAATAATTTGTGGCTGAAAAAGGATTAAGTGTATTTGAGTCTGGACATTTTTCTTTGGTATGGTATAATATAAACGGGTTTTTATAGATGAATGGACAGATGACCCTAAAGTATTTATTTTTCAGGGCGATATTACATACGCAAGACTGACAGGTCAGAAATCATGGTTATGGAGGATGATTGATTTATGAATGAGAAAAGTAAAAACAAAGAAAGGATTTTGATCGTCGATGATTCTGAGATGAATCGCATGATCCTGGCAGATATGCTGGAGGATCAGTATGAGATTTTAGAAGCGGCGGACGGTGCACAGGGAATTTCAATCCTGCAGCAGATGAGTTCTCAGATTTCACTGGTCCTTCTGGACATTGTGATGCCTGAGATGGACGGATTCGAAGTCCTGGCGGTCATGAATCAAAAGAAGTGGATCGAAGATGTGCCTGTGATCATGATTTCCGCAGAGAGTATGCCTTCCTATGTACAGAGGGCTTATGAGCTGGGCGTTACGGACTATATCAGCCGTCCGTTTGATTCGCTGGTTGTACAGCGAAGGGTGATCAATACCATCATGCTTTACGCAAAGCAGAGGAAGCTCATCAAGATGGTCACGAACCAGATGTTTGAGAAAGAGAAGAATGCCAGCCTTATGGTGACGATCCTGAGCCATATCGTGGAATTCCGGAATGGGGAAAGCGGCCTTCACGTGCTGCATATCCAGACGATCACGGAGCTTCTGCTGAAAAGCCTGCTTGGGAAAACGGACAAATATCAGCTCTCCCACGAGGATATCAATATGATCACCATGGCCTCCGCGCTGCATGATATCGGTAAGATCGCCATCCCTTCCGAAGTCCTGAACAAGCCGGGACGGTTTACGGCAGAGGAGTATGAGGTGATGAAGACCCACTCCGCGGTGGGCGCCTCCATGCTGAAGGATCTGCCGTTCCATCAGGATGAGCTGCTGGTCAAGGTGGCTTACCAGATCTGCCGGTGGCATCATGAGCGGTATGACGGCCGGGGATATCCGGACGGCCTGAAAGGGGAGGAGATCCCGATCAGCGCCCAGGTTGTTTCCATGGCGGATGTCTATGACGCGCTGACCAGCGAACGGGTATACAAAAAAGCATTTTCACACGAGACGGCCCTGCAGATGATCCAGAACGGAGAATGCGGTACGTTCAATCCGCTTCTGATAGAATGCCTGCTGGATGTGGCGGACAGCCTTCTGGAAGAGATGAAGGCTGCTTCTCTGACCAGTAAAAATGAGAAGGAGATCCGCAGCATTGTAGACGAGATCCTGCATCATGAAGAGCTGGATGATTCCAACAGCGCGCTGCAGTATCTGGAAGAGGAAAGGATGAAGTATCAGTTCTACGCGTCGATTTCGAGAGAGATCCAGTTCGAGTATACGGTTTCCCCGTCCGTGCTGACTCTGACGGAGTGGAGCGCGCAGTACCTGGGACTCGACGAGATCACGATGGACCCGCTTAAAAAAGAGAAGGTTCTGGAATCGATGAGCAGCCAGGACCGGCAGAACCTTCAGGAGCTTCTTCACAACGCGACGCCGGAAGAGCCGGATGTGCGCTTCAAATGTAAGACAAGTGTGGACGGAAAGGTACGCGCCCGCGAGATCGTCTGCCGTTCGATCTGGTCTGACGATGAAAAGCCGCAGTATCTCGGCGTGATCGGCAAGGTGCTCGCCGACCATGATGAATAGCAGTTCATGAAAAGGCAGAATCTGACAAAAGCAGTTGGAAGAGGAAGCTTTTACATAAAAGAATATTTTTAACAAATAGTTTTTTTGGAAGGAGTAATAATAGAGATGACAGTAAAAGAGTGTTATGAACAGATCAATGGAGACTACGAAGGCGTATTCGGCCGCTTCCGCGGAGACGAGAGGATCAAAAAGTTTGCGTTAAAGTTTCTTGCCGACGGAAGCTATGACAGTCTGTGCAAGACCCTGGAGGCCGAAGACTACAGCGAGGCTTTCCGTGCCGCGCATACGTTGAAGGGAGTCAGCCAGAACCTGGGCTTCACCGGACTTTATATGGCCAGCGAGACATTGACGGAGATGCTGCGCAGCCATCCGGAGGATTATACTCCCTCCATGCTGGACGGACTGAAAGCAGAATATGAAAAGACATTCGCGGCAGTTCAGAAATTACAGGCAGAATAAAGAGGAATAGTCTATGTACCAAAAAACGAAAAAGAAGCTGTGGGTTAGTTTCTTATGCCTGATCGTGATCTGTATCGTTATTTTTGCGTGGATGTACCGGTTCCTGGGTGAAAAAAATGAACAGACAGTCAACGAGATCGGAATGATCTACATGTCAGAGATGAACAGGCAGCTGGAGCAGAAGTATTCCACGATCATTGAGCTGCGGAAGTCGCAGGTGGAAGGGATCCTGAAGCGTACCTCTCCGGAAACTGTCAGCTACGATGAGCAGATGCTGGAGGAGATGCGTCTCAATGCCAGTGTCCGCAGTGCCGTATATATGGGGTTTTATACGGAAAACGGAGCGAATGAGGTGATCTACGGAGAGCCTGTGGAGATGGAGAATACGGAGGAATTCCAGAGATTTCTGAATGGGGAGATTCAGATCACCTCCTGTCTGTCCGCGGACGGGGAAAAGATACTCATCCTGGGGGTGGAAGCGGAATATCCGATGAAAGACGGCGGAAAAAGCGAGCTTCTGGTTGTAGGCTTCAGTATGGAGGACCTGGAAAAAGCACTTGTCACACAGGAAGAGAATGCGCTGGTATATACGCATATCATTGAGGAGGACGGAAGCTTTGTCGTAAGAACAGGATATGACGGATGGTCCAATTATTACGACTACATTCAGGACAACATCGGAGAATTCAATGGGAAGACGCCGGATGCATATGTGACGGAGCTTCAGGATTCGGTCGGGAGAAATGAATCATTCTCGGAACTGGTAGTCGTGGGGAAGAGCCACAGGCACCTGTATTGTACGCCCCTTCCCGGTTCCGGCTGGTATCTGGTAAGTGTCATGCCCTATGACGCGCTGGACAAGATCATAAGCAGCCTGGGCGAGCAGCGCATCGGGCTTGTATTGGGAGCCTGCGGAGCGCTGATATTCGTAGTGCTGATCGTTTTTGCGGTCTATCTGCGCGTGATCCATCAGCAGATGGAAGAGCTGGACAGGGCAAGAAAGGACGCCATCCATGCCAATCAGGCGAAGAGCGAGTTTCTGTCCAACATGAGCCATGATATCCGGACTCCGATGAACGGGATCGTAGGGATGACGGCCATTGCTATGGCGAACATTCACGATCCGGTTCGGGTTCAGGACTGTCTGAAAAAGGTGACATTATCCAGCAAGCATCTGCTCGGGCTGATCAATGACGTGCTGGATATGTCGAAGATCGAGGACGGCAAGCTGACTCTGAATATGGATGCCCTTTCCCTGCGCGATACGATGGACAGCATTGTA
>CATLCV010000243.1 GCA_949893755.1 uncultured Lachnospiraceae bacterium
TCCCATGCTTTGCCTACGATATTACTACCGCATGCTCTGGGTTGCTACTGATGATGTGGTTAACATCTTATCAGACGGGATTTCCACCCGTTAAACATTACGCCCTATCTGGGCGCACTAGGAACTGGCACGAAATAATATGTGCAGACCGCGCAGGATAAATTTGCATATTATTTCGGGACTGTTCCTTAGTGAACTACAAATCATATCACCAATGATATTATATGGATTCTTCTATCGGTTTGTCAACTGGATTCTGACAGTTCTTTCCATTTTAATGCAGGTATTTTTCTGCGATCTTCCGCAGCTTCTCCGGGTCGGAGGCAAACCATTTTTCATAGGTGGTCTGCTCTGCCTCAACCGCCTGTCCCAGCTCTGCGAAAAATGCAGGCATATCCTTCTGCAGCATCATTCCCCACTGCTCTCCGAACCGTTCCTTTCCTTCTGTATCTGAACCGTTGACATGGAAGGTAAACGCCGGTTCCGCCGCGCCGTCGATCCGTTTGACACCACCGTGGAATCCCAGTGTTCCGATCTGATGGGTGCCGCAGGAGGAGGTACAGCCGGAAATATGGATCCGGGGCAGTACGCCGTCCCTGAAATGGTATTTCTCCACTTCGTCCAGAACTGCCTTTAAAGCCCCCTGGGAATCCCGCAGTCCGATCTGGCAGACGGTGCTTCCGATGCAGGCTACGGAGGTTTCGAACAGGTTCCGCGCGCTGTCGGAGGTGACTGCCAGAAGCTTCTCTGCTTCCTCTCCGGTCAGGTTGATGATGTAGATCTCCTCATCCGGTCCGATCCGCAGCTCCACATCCTCCATCGGTTCCACTGCGGCATACAATTCCGCAAATTTTTCCGGACAGGGTACGCCGCCCACCGGATGATAGCGGACCGCATACAGGCCGTTCTGCTTCTGTGCGATGAGCCGGTTTCCGGAAACCCGCGTTCCGTCCGCGGATTTCTTCACCGGGGTTTCCTGCACGGCGAGCTTTAAGTCCTCCTCCCTGGCTTTTTCCAGCATTTCCAGAAAGGCCGCCTTATAACCCTCCGCCCCCAGCTCCGCCTGCATGTAGCGGGTCCGGGACTTGGCTCTGCTCTCATAATTGCCGTGCACAAGGAAGGTATCTACCATTGCTTTGATATAGTACAAAATGTCTGACGGCTGTACCTGCTCCGCCACTTTTACTCCCATCAGCGGGTTATTTCCAAGGCCGCCTGCGCTGTATACGTCAAATGTGCCGTCCTCTCGGGCCGCAAAGCCCAGGTCGCGGAAGGTCACATGGGTTTCATTGGCCGGGGAATTGGAAAATCCCACTTTCAGCTTCCGGGGCAGCTTCACCTTCTTGATGAAGCCCAGCAGATAATCGGATGCCGCCATGGCATAGGGCATCACGTCGAAGCACTCTCCCCTCTCCACGCCGGACAGCGGAGAGGCCATGACATTTCGCGGGAAGTCCCCTCCTCCGCCTCTTGTGATGATCCCTGCGTCAAATGCTTTTTCCATGATCTCACAGACCTCCTGCTCGCTCAGATCGTGGAGCTGGATGGTCTGGCATGTGGTAAAATGCACCCGTTTCACCTGATATTGCGCGATGATATCCGCCACGAATTTCAACTTTTCCTTTGGAAGCCTCCCGCCCGGCAGGCGGAGACGGAGCATGCTCACCTTCCCGCCCCTCTGGGCATAGCTTCCGAAGCCGCCGGAAAATCCCTTGTAATCCTTCTGGCTGACCTCGCCTGCGTAGAACTTTTTCGTCATCTCACGGAAGTCGGTGAGATCATTTTTAAATTCCTGTAATAATTGCTGCATTTTTGATGTCCTCCTGCTGATTTATATAGTATTGCTTAACAGATGAATAGTCTTTTTATTATCCGGTGATTTTATTTTAATCAGCTCATTCCTATTTTACAACTCATAAAATACTTTTGCCCCTTTGGGATACTTTATTCCTGCCAGATGCTGAAAATTTTCAGACCGGCTATATGTAAAAGCAGATAAAAAGATTTCAAGCCTGCCTGCGGGATTTCCCACAGACAGGCTTATCTTATTTCCGTTCTCTTATACGGTCTTTCCTTTTTCCACAAATACCTGGAATGTGTCTGTCCCTTTGAGTTCCTTCCCTTCGGAGATCACTACATTTTTATCGGAGATCACATACTGGATATCTGCTCCTGCTTCTACGACGGTATCCTGCATGAGAACGCAGTTCTTCACCTTCGCGCCCTTGCCGACCTTCACGCCTCGGAACAGGATGCTGTTCTCCACTTCACCCTCGATCACGCAGCCGTCAGCCGCCATGATATTCTTCACCTTGGAACCCGGTATGTATCTGGTCGGGTTGTCGTCACGGATCTTAGTGTAGATCGGATCTGCAAACAGCGCGTCCACATTTGCATCATCCAGCATCTTCATGTTCTCATGGAAATAGCTTCCCATATCGCTGATCCGTGCGGTATAGCCTTCGTACTTGTAGCCCTGCACGTTCAGGGTGACAAGGTGGGGTGAAAGGATATCCCGTTCGTAGTATACATAGCCTCGCACGGAAGCCTGTCTGATCTGGTCGATCAGCAGCTCTCTCTCGATCGCGTAAATGTTCATCGAGAAATTCTGGATTCCGCTGGACCGGGAATTGATCTTGATATTGTTGACACGGTTCTTTTCCAGATCCAGTGTGTAATACAATCCCTTATTATCTGTCTCAGCCTTCAATGCGCTTTCCGGAAGCTCTTCCTCTGTATAGGCTACTGTCACGTCCGCGCCGCTCTGGATATGGGCATCCAGAAATGCGGAAAAATCAAAGTTCACTGCGATATTGGCATCTGCCATGACCACGTATTTTTCCTTCTGGTGCTTCAGGAAGCTTAAAATACTTGCCAGCGCTTCCACACGTCCGTTGTAGATCTTTACATTTTTCTCAGCAAACGGAGGTACAATATTGAGACCGCCGTTCTTGCGGGTCAGATCCCACTCACGCCCGGAACCCAGGTGATCCATGAGGGAATGGTAGTTCTGGCGTACAATGATGGAAACATTGTCGATCCCGCTGTTCACCATACTGGATAAGATGAAGTCGATCATGCGGTAACGTCCCGCAAACGGGATGGAAGCCATCAGACGGTCCGTCACCAGCTCCGGTACTAAAGCGTCATAACTATTTGGGAAAATGATGCCCAATGCATCTGCATTTGAATTTACCATTGCTCTTCACCGTCCTTTACATTATTATTGACCATGGCATTGGGGCCGATCTTCGCGTTGTCCCCGATCACTATTCCGGAGCCAACGGTCGCTACTCCGTTCTCACCGCCGCTCGGCATGGCTCCGACTCTGGCGTTCTCGCCGATCACGACGTTCTCCGCTACGATACAGTGCTCTACCACTGCACCGGATTTGATCACGCTGCCGCCCATGATCACGGCATCTTCTACCTTCGCGCCCGGCTCTACCTTGACACCCGCAAACAGGATGGAGTGCTTCACATCTCCCGCAACCCGGCATCCGTCGGTGATCATGGAATCCTCTACCACCGCGTCCGCGCCGATCTTGTGGCCGGTCATACCGCTGTTCCGGCTGTAGATCTTCCAGTTCTCGTCAAACAGGTCGATGCCGCTGTGCTCCGGATCCAGAACCTCCATATTGGCCTCCCACAGTGAGGAAATGGTTCCTACGTCCTTCCAGTATCCGCTGAAACGATATGCATACATGGTACGCTCGTCGCGCAGAAGATTCGGAATGATGTTGTTTCCAAAGTCATTTTCCGAATCGGGATCTGCTTCATCCTCTACCAGATACTTTTTAAGTACATCCCAGTTGAAAATGTAGATCCCCATGGAAGCCAGGTTGGACTTCGGATTCTTGGGCTTCTCCTGGAACTCCGTGATCTTGTCGTTCTCGTCCGTTACCATCAGGCCGAAACGGGGCGCCTCCTCCCACGGCACTTCCATAACGGCGACACTGAATTCCGCGCCTTTTTCCTTGTGGAACTTCAGGAAATCGCTGTAATCCTGCTTGCAGATCTGGTCTCCTGACAGGATGATGACGTACTTCGGATCGTAACGCTCGATGAAGGAAATGTTCTGGTATATCGCGTTGGCGGTTCCCTTGTACCAGTCAGAGCCGGATGCCTGCTGATACGGCGGGAGCACATGGACTCCTCCGTGCAGACGGTCCAGATCCCACGGCTGGCCGTTGCCGATATACTCATTCAGAACGAGCGGCTGATACTGGGTCAGAATGCCGACAGTATCAATGCCGGAGTTTACACAGTTCGACAGCGGAAAGTCGATGATACGATATTTTCCGCCGAAAGGAACTGCAGGTTTTGCCAGATTCTGCGTCAGGGCATACAAACGTGAACCCTGACCGCCGGCAAGAAGCATTGCAATCATTTCTTTTGCCATATCTTTTCCCCTATTCTTTTTTAATATTATGCAGCAGCCCGGGACAGCAGGCCCAGACGCGTCTGCTGTTCCGGATCGTTACAATATTGTAAATAAATTGTAGCACAAATTCCGGGGAATAGGTAGTCCTTTTCCGTTCTTTTTCTGTTCTTTTTTCGATACTTTTATAGCTTCGCCTTCTCTTTCATCCACGTCACCGTCCTGCCCACAAATACTGCCGAAACCACTGTCGCGATTCCCATTCCCCGCATCTCTCCCAAAATTGCAAGTCCCAGCGCCGCGGATATCACAACACACGCCGCGTCATACAGAATTTTTATCCTCCCCAGCTCCCTCCCTGTTTTTTGGCTGAGTATCTTCACCAGGCCATCCGGAGGATTCTGAACCAGATCCATACGGATCATACACACCATTCCCAACGCCGTAAAAAATATGCTGAGGATCAATGCCGTCACCTGCGCCGCCAGAAATCCGCTGTCAAAATGGATCAATCTCTGCAGCAGATCAATGACCTGTCCAAACAGAAAGGCTACCGGTATCTGCAGCAGAATCCGTAGATTCCAAACTTCACGCAGCAGGATCAGCTGGAAAAGAATATTCACCAGATGAAAAAGCATGGTTAATGTGCCAAAGCTGAGCGGAACGATTTCTTCCAGCACAAAAGGAATACTGCTGATCGGAGAAATTCCCAGATTACATTTTTTACACAATACGATTCCGAGGGAAACGAAAAAGATTCCCAGCAAATATATAAAAACTCTCTTTCTCATCTTAAATCACAAACTGCTTTAAATATCTCTGACTCAGCAGCAGGGAATCCTCGACCTTTTCTTTGTTTCCCTCAAATGCCTTGTCTTCCACTTCGATACAGGTATAGCCGTCATAGCCGATGTCCGTCAGTGCGCTTACATATTTTCCCCAGTCCACATCGCCCAGCCCGGGAAGCTTCGGGGACATGAAGTCCAGCGGGTATGCCATGATCCCCACCTGATCCAGCCGGTCGCGGTACACCTTGATATCCTTATAATGCACATGAAAAATCTTCTCCTTAAAATCATAGATTGGCTGGATATAATCCATCATCTGCCATACAAAATGAGATGGATCGTAATTGAGCCCCAGATTGGCACTGGGCAGAATCTCAAATACCTTTTTCCAGATTGCCGGAGAAGTCATCAGATTCTGTCCGCCCGGCCACTGATCCGCTCCAAAGAGCATCGGGCAGTTCTCGATCGCAATCTTTACCTCCTCCTGCTCAGCCAATTTCAATATGGAAGGCCAGACTTCTTTTACCAATTCCAGGTTGTCTTCCACAGTCTTTGTCTGATCACGCCCGATAAAGGTTGTCACCATACCGATTCCCAGCTTGCGGCTGGCTCTGATCAGGTTTTTCAAATGTGTGACTGCGGCCTCCCTTTTTTCCAAATTGCCGTCCAGGGTATTGGGATAATATGCGAGAGAAGAAATCTCTACCTTCTTTTCCCTGGCATAATCAACAATATGCTGTGCATATGCCGCATCTTCCAGAACCCTCTCTGCATCAATATGAGAGACTCCCGCATATCTCCTCTCGGCCTTTCCCTGCGGCCAACATGCCGCTTCCACACATTCAAATCCCTGAGCGGAGGCAAAATCCATCATCTCTTCATATGTATATGTATCTAAAATTGCACTGACAAATCCTAACTTCATAACAGACTCCTTCCATTTCACTTTATGACGGCTCAGCACAGCGGCAGACTGCGCTCTGCTGTCCTGAATTGCTTGTTTTCCCACTTTTCAAACTTTCTAATTTTTATGCTTCTCCATAAGGTCGCTCTGAATCTTTTCTAAATCTTTATCCAGATTCATCATTACAGCTATAACCAGGCAGACTGCCGACAGGATCACGCTCAGATATCCGAATCCGAACCGGATGGCCGCAACCGCCGACGCACTCTGCACTGCAGCCATTCCATCATATCCGCCGAAGGCAAGCGCCCAGGTTGCGGCCACACCGCCCAGGCCGATCCCCACTTTCATCCCAAAGGATACGCAGCATGTGACCAGTCCCTCGGAGCGTATACCGGTTTTCCATTCTCCATAGTCCACGATGTCTGGTGTCATGGCAAATACATCCGCATAGATTGGTCCCAGAGCCAGCCCGTGAACCGCGATTCCTGTCAGGACAGCGGGTATGCTTGTACCGCCCATGCCCACGATCAGCCTTCCTGCCATAGACAGCAGGAAACAGACGATCAATGTCTTTCTTTTGCCCAGTCTTTCCACCAGAAGCGGATTCACAAAGCTTCCAAGAATGGTCGGAATATTATAAGCCATTGTGATCATGGTCATGGCTCCCAGACTGCCGAGAACCGTGTTGCAAAAGTAATAAGTCATGCTGCCGACGGAAATAATATTGATATACAGGAATACCATCATCAATGCCTGCATAAAAAAGTATTTATTTTTAAGCAGTGCGGGAAGCGCTGTTTTCAGAGGAACCTTTTCCACCTCCACTGCTCCGTCAGCCAGTTCTCCGATATGCTCCCTGCATCCCGCAAAGCAGATCAGCAGCAAAACCAGTTCCGCAAGGGCATAGATCACGACCAACAGTCTCCATCCAATACTGGTCACCAGATTTGCCGTAACTGCATTAATGACCAAAGTGGTTACCGTGCCGAGTATAAACCGCAGGGAGGATGTGGAGCATCGGTCCTGCACATGGAATGTCATACGGGAAAGCAGGGAATTGTATGCAATTCCATTTGCCGTATAGATGATGCAGTTCAGCAGAATATACGTAATATATGCATACGCCAGCTTTCCGCCGCTGCTAAATGACGGAGGGACGCTGAACAATGCGATCAGTGCGACCGCCATGAGCGGCGCTGTCCACAAGATCCATGGACGTGCTTTTCCGTATCTGGATTTTGTTTTATCGATCAAAGCCCCCATGATCAGATCACTGGTTCCGTCAAATATCCGTGCCACAAACATCATAGTTCCCACCGCCATCGCGGCAATCCCGACTGTATCTGTATAATAACCTGTCAGGAAATAGGAGGCCAGCGCCACATAAATCTGGCCCGCGCAATCCCCAAAGCTGTAACAAAGCTTCTCTCTCATCTGAAGCCT
>CATLCV010000244.1 GCA_949893755.1 uncultured Lachnospiraceae bacterium
GGACGTTTCTCAGGCCGCTGACAGCAGCTCTGATCATGGGAATTTTTACGTATCTGGCGCATTTGCTTTTGGATATAACCATCGGCGGGCGGTTTATCCCGGTTGCAGGAGCCATTGTGATCGCAGTGATCGTATATGCGTTCTCCGCTTTGAAGCTGGGTGTATTCACGGGCCAGGACATCAAGGATCTGCCCCAGGGCAAGAAGATCTACCGGATCTGCAGAAAATATCATCTGCTGCCGAGATAAAAATAAAGGATACAGATCCTGACGTTTTTTTGGATATCAAACGCTTCGGTATGAATAAATTTTGATAAAAAAACCAATACTTCGTATAAAAGGAGCTGCTGTGAACGGCGGCAAGAGGAGTGGATCCTTATGAAGCAGAAGTATTATATTGGTTTTTTTATGACGGTATTTTTTATGGTCTCCCTGCTCGGCATCGGATACCAGATGAGCTACCAGTATGTCGTGGACAGGCATGCGGCGCAGGTAAAAGCGGAACAGGAACAGGAGCGGGAACAGATCCCGGAGGCTCCGAAAGAAGAGCTGGTTACCACAAAGGGGACGGCCCAGAAGAATGAAGGGTATTATCTCTGCGCCCTGCAGGGATATGTGGTGGTCTATCTGGGCGATCATGAGACGATCTATGAGATGACAGAGATCCCGCTTGACACCCTGCCGGACAATGTGCGCTCGGAGGTGGAGTCCGGGAAGTATGTGGAGACGGCCAGGGAATTGTACGGATTTTTAGAAAATTATTCCAGTTGAAAGGACAGGCGCTATGGACGAACAGAAGATAAAACGGATCAATGAATTATACAGGAAGTCAAAGGCAGAAGGGCTGACCGGGGAGGAGCGCAGGGAGCAGAAGCTTCTCCGGGAGGAATATCTGGAGAGCATCCGGGGGAATTTGAGAAGCCAGCTCAACAACATCGACATCAGAGAAAAGGATGGAACCATCGTAAATCTTGGTGAAAAATATGGAAACAAAAAAGGAAATTAGGTACATGTGGAATGAATTGCCAAAAGACCCCATGATCCTGCTGAGTGTGGTCAATACAAAGCTTCGAAATCATTATGACTCGCTGGATGCGTTATGTCAGGATATGGGGATTGAAAAACAGGAGCTGACGGACAGGCTGGGGCAGATTGACTATGAATATATGGAAGAAAGGAATCAGTTCGTATGACGATAGATTTGGATAAGATTGATTTAAGCACAGCGGCCCCTGCCGAAGAACCGGCGCGCCAGTTTTATTTCCTGGCGAAGTGCCGGGAATGGGTGAAGAGCTTTGAGCAGAAGCACGGACGCCCTCCCAGGTCCCATGTGACCACCTTCGGCTGCCAGATGAACGCCCGGGATTCGGAAAAGCTGGAGGGGATCTTAAAGAACGCCGGATATGTGGAAGAGCCGGACGAAAAAAAAGCGGATTTTGTCATTTTCAATACCTGCACCGTGCGGGAACATGCCAACCAGCGGCTGTACGGAAGGCTGGGACAGTTAAACCGCAGCAGGAAGCAGAACCCGGAGATGAAGATCGCGCTGTGCGGCTGCATGATGCAGGAGGCAGAGGTCCTGGAAAAGCTGAAAAAAAGCTATTCCTTCGTGAGCCTGGTCTTCGGAACCCACAACATCTATAAATTCGCGGAGCTGCTTTGGGCCTGCCTGGATTCCGACCGGATGCTGATCGACGTGTGGGAGGATACGGACAAGATCGTAGAGGATATCCCCAGCGAACGGAAGTTTTCCTTCAAATCCGGGGTCAACATCATGACCGGGTGCAACAATTTCTGCAGCTACTGCATTGTCCCCTATGTGAGAGGGCGGGAGCGGAGCCGTGAGCCAAAGGACATCCTGCGGGAGATTGAGGCTCTGGTCTCGGACGGCGTGGTGGAGGTCATGCTGCTGGGACAGAATGTCAATTCCTATGGAAAGACCCTGGAGCATCCCGTCAGTTTTGCAGAGCTGTTGACCCAGATCGAGCAGATCGACGGACTGGAACGGATCCGGTTCATGACCTCTCATCCCAAGGATCTTTCCGATGAACTGATCGAAGTGATGGGAAATTCCAAAAAGATCTGCAGGCATCTCCATCTTCCGGTCCAGTCCGGAAGCACCCGGATCCTGGAGAAGATGAACCGCAGGTATACGAAAGAACAGTATCTGATGCTGACGGAAAAGATCCGCCGCGCCGTGCCCGATATTTCCCTGACCACGGATATCATCGTCGGCTTTCCGGGGGAGACGGAGGAAGATTTTCAGGAGACTCTGGACATTGTCCGCCGGGTGCGCTATGACGCCGTGTTTACCTTCCAGTATTCCAAAAGAACGGGAACGCCTGCTGCCGTCATGGAAGGGCAGGTGACGCCGGAGGTGATGAAGGACCGGTTTGACCGCCTGCTTGCGGAAGTACAGGCCATTTCCTCGGAGGTCTGCAGCGTACATACAGGTTCCGTCCAGGAGGTACTGGTGGAATCTGTAAATGACCATGACCCGGCGCTTCTGACCGGGCGCATGAGCAACAACCTGCTGGTGCATTTCCCGGGGGATCCGTCCCTCATAGGGAAGCTTTTTTCTGTCAGGCTGAAGGAATGCAGGGGGTTCTATTACCTTGGCGAAGGAGGACATGTTTTGACGTGAAACGGGTAAGTGAATACTTTTTTATCTGGGCCCTGGGAGGAATCCTGTACTATAGCATTGAAGTGACATTCCGGGGATTTTCCCACTGGTCCATGTTCGTGCTGGGCGGCTTCTGCCTGCTGTTCTTCGGATGGCAGGGCCTGCTCTTAAAATGGCAGGATCCCCTCTGGCTCCAGGTGCTTCGATGCACCCTGTTTGTAGGGGCGGGGGAATTCATTACGGGCATGATCGTCAATAAGTGGATGAAATGGGGAGTGTGGGATTATTCCAATCAGCCCCTGCAGCTGTTCGGGCAGGTCTGCGTCCCGTTTCTGATCCTGTTCTCCGGGCTCTGCGCGCTGGGGATATTGATGTCCGGATATCTGCTCCACTGGCTCTACGGGGAAGAGAAGCCCCATTTTCATGTGCTGTAGGTTTTCATAGAGATACGAAAGGAAGGCAACGATTTGGCAGAATTAACACCAATGATGCAGAAATATATGGATACGAAAGCGGAATATCCCGACTGTATCTTATTTTACAGGCTGGGAGATTTCTACGAGATGTTCTTTGAGGATGCCGTTACGGTATCCCGGGAGCTGGAGCTGACCCTGACCGGGAAAAGCTGCGGACTGGAAGAGCGGGCGCCCATGTGCGGCGTCCCTTATCATGCTGTGGACGGGTATCTCAACCGGCTGGTGGCCAAGGGCTACAAGGTGGCGATCTGTGAGCAGACCGAGGACCCCAAGCAGGCCAAAGGACTGGTCCGCCGGGAGGTGGTGCGGGTGGTCACGCCGGGCACGATCCTGGACAGCCAGATGATGGATGAATCCAGAAATAACTATATCATGTGTATCGTATATCTGGCGGACCGGTACGGAGTCTCGGTTGCGGACGTGTCCACAGGGGATTACTTCGTGACGGAGCTGCCGGACGGCGGGAAGCTCAAAGACGAAATCTTCAAATTCACGCCTTCCGAGATCATCTGCAATGAGTCCTTCTATATGAGCGGAATGGACCTGGATGACTTAAAGGACCGGCTGAAGATCGCGCTGTATGCTCTGGATGCCTGGTATTTTGACGACGCTCTGTGCAGAAAAAACCTTCTGGAGCATTTTCAGGTCAAGACACTGGACGGGCTGGGGCTGGGAGACCTGGACTGCGGCGTGATCAGCGCGGGGGCATTGCTCCAGTACCTTCTGGAGACTCAGAAGAACAACCTGGCTCATATGACTCATATTACACCCTACACCACGGGAAAATATATGATGCTGGACAGCTCCACAAGGCGGAACCTGGAGCTGTGCGAGACGCTGCGGGAGAAGCAGAAGCGGGGGTCGCTGCTCTGGGTGCTGGACAAGACCCGCACCGCCATGGGAGCGCGGACGCTGCGGAAGTATGTGGAGCAGCCCCTGATCGAACAGGGGGAGATCGAGCGGCGGCTGGACGCTGTGGCCGAGTTAAAGGACGCGGCCATCAGCCGGGAGGAGATCCGGGAATACTTATCCCCGGTCTACGACCTGGAACGGCTGATCACCAAGATCACCTACGGCACCGCCAATCCCCGGGATCTGACGGCATTTTCCGGTTCCCTGGAAATGCTGCCCCATGTCCGGTACATATTGGAGGAAATGCACTCGGACCTGCTCTGTCAGGTCCGGGAAAACCTGGACACCTTGGAGGACCTCTGCTCCCTGGTCCAGTCGGCCATCGCGGAGGAGCCGCCTCTTGCCATGAAGGAGGGGAACATCATCCGGGACGGCTACAACCAGGAGGTGGACACCCTGCGCCGTGCCAAGTCCGAGGGCAAGGGATGGCTTGCCAGGCTGGAAGAGGAGGAGCGGGAAAAGACCGGGATCAAGAATTTAAAGATCAAATACAACAAGGTATTCGGCTATTATCTGGAGGTGACCAATTCCTACAAGAACATGGTGCCTGATTATTTCATGCGCAAGCAGACCCTTGCCAATGCGGAGCGGTACATCACGCCGGAGCTCAAAGACCTGGAGGATACCATCCTGGGGGCGGAGGACAAGCTGTATGCCCTGGAATATGAGCTGTACTGCACGGTCCGGGATACCATCGCCGGGGAGGTGGAGCGGATCCAGCGGACGGCCAGGGCTGTGGCGGAGCTGGATGTATTTTCCACACTGGCTCTGGTGGCGGAGCGGAATCATTATGTACGGCCCCAGATCAACGGGAAGGGCGTCATCGATATCAAGGACGGCCGCCATCCGGTGGTGGAGCAGATGATCCCGGACGGCTCCTTTATCTGCAACGATACGTTTCTCAATGACAAGAAACAGCGCATTTCCATCATCACCGGGCCCAATATGGCAGGGAAGTCCACCTATATGCGGCAGACCGCCCTGATCGTGCTGATGGCCCAGATCGGTTCCTTTGTGCCGGCGGCGAAGGCGGATATCGGCCTGGTGGACCGGATCTTTACCCGGGTGGGGGCTTCCGACGACCTGGCCTCCGGCCAGAGCACCTTTATGGTGGAGATGACGGAGGTGGCCAACATCCTGCGCAATGCCACGGCCAAAAGCCTTCTGATCCTGGATGAGATCGGAAGGGGGACCAGCACCTTTGACGGGCTGTCCATTGCCTGGGCGGTGGTGGAGTATATCAGCGATGCCCGGCTTTTGGGCGCCAAGACTCTGTTTGCCACCCATTACCACGAGCTGACGGAGCTGGAAGGAAAGATCGAGCATGTCAATAATTACTGCATTGCCGTCAAGGAAAAGGGCGATGACATCGTATTTCTGCGCAAGATCGTCAAGGGCGGCGCGGATAAGAGCTACGGGATCCAGGTGGCCAAGCTGGCGGGAGTGCCGGACCTGGTCATCAGCCGGGCCAAGGAGATCGTGGAGGAGCTCTCAGACGGGGATATCACGGGCCGGGTCAGCGAGATCGCGGTGAAGTGTCCCCAGAAGCCGCAGAAAAAGACGAAATCCAGGAAATATGACGAGGTGGACCTGGCACAGTTCTCCCTCTTTGATACCGTTCAGGACGACGATGTGCTGGAAGAGCTGAAAAATATCGACGTGGGCAATCTGACGCCCATTGACGCGCTGAATACCATTTACCGGTTACAGAATAAATTGAAGAACCGGTGGTAAAGGAGGCAGGCTATGGCACGGATTCAGGTTTTGGATCAGACGACAATTGATAAGATCGCCGCGGGAGAGGTCATTGAGCGGCCGGCTTCCATCGTCAAGGAGCTGGCAGAAAATGCCATCGATGCCGGGGCGAATACGGTCACGGTGGAGATCGAGGACGGGGGGATCACCCTGATCCGGATCACGGACAACGGGTGCGGCATTCCAAAAGAGGATATCCGAAATGCGTTTCTGCGCCATTCCACGAGCAAGATCCGGTGTGTGGAGGACCTGTCCAGGATCACATCTCTGGGCTTCCGGGGAGAGGCCCTGTCCAGCATTGCCGCCGTGACGAAGGTGGAGCTGGTGACGAAGCCGAAGGAGGAAACCTTCGGCGTCCGGTATGTGATCGAAGGCGGACGGGAGATCTCCATGGAAGAGACCGGGGCGGCGGACGGGACCACGTTTGCCGTGCGGCAGCTTTTTTACAATGTGCCTGCCCGCAGGAAGTTTTTGAAGACCGCCATGACGGAGGCCGGGCATGTGCAGGATCTTCTGATGCGCCTGGCGCTTTCCCATCCGGAGGTGGCTTTCCGCTTTCTGAACAACCGGCAGGAAAAGCTGAGGACCTCCGGGAGCGGGAAATTGGATGAGGTGATCTACAATCTCTATGGGCGGGATGTGGCGTCCAACCTTCTCAAGCTGGATCATCCGGCCGACGGCATCCGCATCCGGGGCTACATCGGCAAGCCGGTGATCACCCGGGGAAACCGGAATTTTGAGACCTTTTTTGTGAATGGGAGATATGTGAAAAGCGCCATGATCTCCAGGGCGCTGGAGGATGCCTGCAAGGACTTCATGATGCAGCACAAATTTCCCTTTGCGGTGCTGGCATTTGAGATCGATACCGAGCAGGTGGACGTGAATGTCCATCCCACAAAGATGGAGCTGCGCTTTCAGAAGCAGCAGGAGGTCTACAACACGGTCTTTGAGGGAATCCACAGGAGGCTTCTGGAACCGGAATTGATCCCCCAGGTGGAGGTGCCGGAGCCGAAGCCTGCACCGGAGGAAAACAAGGACGAAGGGAAAGGCGCGCTCGGATCAGAGGGCAAAGCTGTGCCCGGAGGAGGAACGGAGGAAGCCGGCCGGATGCCCGCTGAGAGCCCGTTCCTGCTCAAACCGAAGAAAACGGGACTGGAGCAGGAAATCCAGGATGAGGACTATTTTATCCGGAAAATGCGGGAACGCGTGCTGGATTATCATGAGAAATTAAAGGCATCCGCAGAAACGGCGGGAGCGGAAAGCCAGCCGGTGTCCGGTAGGGAACAGAGCACGGTTTCCGGTCAGGAGAATACAGCCACCTCTGGTCAGGGAGCAATGCCGGATTCCGAGACTTTCGGCTGCGGAACCATGCCCGGGTTCATCCGCGAAAACCAGGAATATCACGTACCCGGGAAGACGCAGGACACCTGCGAATCTGTTCAGCCGGCGCAACAGACCCTTCGGGAAGCTGTCCGGCCGAAGCCGCAGGCCCTCCGGGAGGAGATCCAGGCGAAACAGATGGACCTGTTCGAGGAGAAGCTGTTAAAACGGGACATCCGCGCAGAGTATAAGCTGGTGGGCCAGGTGTTCGACACCTACTGGCTTGTCCAGTTCCAGGACAACCTGTACATCATCGACCAGCATGCCGCCCACGAGCGTGTCCTGTATGAACGCACATTGAAGGAGATGAAAAACCGGGAGTATACCTCGCAGTAT
>CATLCV010000245.1 GCA_949893755.1 uncultured Lachnospiraceae bacterium
CGCTAGCAGACGTAAGAGTGCGTCAGCACGGTTTTTGCGAATGGATAAGTGGGTTGGATGCTCCCAGGAGCATCCAACCGTACAGGGGGAATGTTTACTTCATCAGCTTCTGCAATGTCACCACCAGCTCGTCGATCGTCTCATCCTTCCCTGCCCGGATGTCCTCTGCCACGCAGGTCCGGATGTGGTTCGCCAGAAGTACCTTGTTAAAGCTGTTCAGCGCCGCGTTCACTGCCGATACTTGCACCAGGATATCCGTACAGTAGGCATCCGTCTCCAGCATCCGCTTCAATCCCCGTACCTGCCCCTCGATCCGGTTCAGGCGGTTCACAAGATCCCTGTACTCCTTATCCGACCGCTCTTTCGTCTTATGGCAGCACTCCTTCTGTGTTTTGCAGCATCCGCCGGTCTCTTCCGGCAGCGCATCCTCTGTATATTCCTCTTCTACATGAGTCTCTTCCATATAAACCTCTTCCTCACACCGCTCTTTTCGGCGCCGCAAAAAACTTCATTTCCTTATACATTTTACATTATATACCCCCATAGGGTATATTGCAAGTTTTTTTTTATTTCTTTGAAGATTCTCTGGAAACCTACATCAGCACCTGATGCAGTGTTTCCGCCAGCACCTCCATGGCGTTGCGCATTTCCTCCACTGTATTAGTCTGGGCCCCCGCTTCGATCAGCAGCGACTTCGGCATCAGATGCAGATTGTACCGGTATCCCCGCAGGTAGATATGCCGCGCGAACCCCGGATACATACTCTCCGACGCAAGCTGCATCTGCAGGGAAAATGCCAGATTATCCTGGATATATGGATTGTACAGATACTCGATATCCCCGTTAGTCCTTGTACGGCTCAATCCGTTAAAATACATGATCTTTGCCGTAGGCTTTCCGTCCACCTCCGTCACCAGATGGGTGCCCTCCGCCACGCCGTCCCGATGCAGGTCAATGACGACCTCCACCGTGGGATTGGCCTCCAGGACCGGACGGATGGAGGCCTCCGCGTTTTCGTAAGCATTGCTCCGGTCCAGCTGTCCGTTGATGATATCATACACCCCGGTATCATGAATGGCTCCGATCCCTTTGGCATTCAGCAATTGTACCAGATACTCCCCGATCCCGATGATGCTTGTAGCCGGGTCTCCCGGGGTGGAATCAGCGAATTCTTCCTGAGAATGGGTATGAAAGACCAGCACCTTGGGTCCCTGCGTACTGGTGTCGATCTTCATGCTCCTTCCCAGCAGGTCATCCGCATTCAGCTGTTCCGGTCCGATCATGGTGGAGCTGTCAACCGTATAAAAATTGCTGAGGAGATAATCAAAGTCCCGAAGCCTTTCTATGGACATGTCGAGGACCGGCTGTCCCGGTGCCGGCACAACATCCTCCACGCTTTCAGTCCCTCCCACCGGATTTCCGTTCTGATCTACCATATGACCGTCGTTGGCCTGATTTTCCAGTATTTTTGCAATAGTCTCCTCATCCTCCATGACCGTCCGGTACTGAATCTTCGTATCCAGATACTCCACCAGCGGGATCCAGTCGAATGCCTGCTCCAGGAGCCATTGCGCCGCAGGCTTGTTTTCCTCCCGGGCCGCATACACCGCCCCCGGCAGATACATCCGCTCCGTACTTTGAAAGAGCGCCCTCTGCCAGCGGTATCCCCATCCAATGCCTGTACCTCCCGCGGTATCGATAATGATATATGTAAAAGCCAGGCACAGCAGCACTGCCGCGATCCCCCGGCTCAGTCGTTCTTTTTCCATACACCCTCCTTTAATGAGGGACCGGTCAGATCCCTCATTTTACCTTATTCCTTACTCCTCCTCTTTATTCGTGAAAAGCATATTCAATGCTTCGGAAATCGTATAGCTGATCTGTTTTACCAGCTCATCCTCATCCTTTGGCGTCACAAACATGCCGTTCAGATGGGGAGAGATGAGTTCTTTTACAAGCTCGTATTTTTCCGCGCTGTTGTAAGTCCGCAGAACGTCCCCCACTCCTTTCAGAATTTCTGAGGTTTCCAGCGCGTCGATGAGATTTTCCATGGTATCATTGGCAATGGTCGCCGCGTCCACGACTGTGGGAACGCCGATCCCGATGACCGGAACTCCCACGGACTCCTTCGTAAGCCCGTTCCTGTGATTTCCCACTCCGGAACCGGGATGGATGCCGGTATCCGCGATCTGGATGGTCCGGTTCAGTCTTCTGGTATTTCTCGCCGCCAGCGCGTCGATGGCGATCACCAGATCAGGCTTCGTCTCGTCTACCACCCCTTTTACAATTTCCAGGGTTTCCATTCCTGTCTGCCCCATGACACCGGGTACGATGGCGCTGACCAGGCGGGCATGCTCCATCCCCATGGCGTATTTTCCATATTCCTTCACAATATGCCGGGTCACGCACAGGTTATCCGCCACATAAGGCCCCAGCGCGTCCGGCGTCACCTGTCGGTTTCCCAGGCCTACTACGAGGACGGACAGATCGTCCGTATCCAGCGACCTGCCCCGGATCAGCTCCTCGATATATTCGGAAAGCTTGACTGACACCTCCCTGTGGTAATCCTCGTCCGGCACTGCCATATTGGGCGCTTCCATGGTCAGGTAGACGCCCACCGGCTTCCCCATGGTCTTGGCTCCGTTTTCCGTCTCCACCTTCACACGGGTGATCCGGATCTCCCGTTCCTTGTCGTATTCTTCCTCCAATACCACTCCGGAAATCTCCACATTGTCTGATTCAAACCGTTCCTTCTCCTCCAGCGCAAGATCTGTACGCACACTATATTTCTCCAACATGTTCTTTCCCTCACTCTACTTATTCTTATAAGACTGCGAATAGTATGTAGTTTTTACAATATTTTGAGAAATATGTATTGACATCTTTTGACAGTTGGCATAAAATAAGTGAGTATGTTCCGTTGGTACGTCCGTGTCCGAATCCAGCGGAATCATTTCCAGGCAGATTTTTTGATCTGTCTGCATTTTGTTATCATTCACAGGTTGTGAAGTGTAACTGCATTATGATTATTTTGTGATTTGGAGGTGTACAGGTTGGCTAATATTAAATCTGCTAAGAAGAGGATTTTGGTAAACGAGACTAAGGCTGCCAGAAATAAAGCGATCAAGTCCAGAGTGAAGACTGCTGTCAAGAAGGTTGAGACCGCGATCGAGCAGAAGGACGCTGAGACAGCTAAGACAGCTTTGAAGGCTGCCATCGTTGAGATTTCTAAAGCTGGGACAAAGGGTGTATATCATAAGAACACCGTTTCCAGAAAGATCTCCCGTCTGACCAAGGCTGTCAACGGCATTGCTTAAGAATAGATATTCAGTGAAATAATAAGGCATACGCTTCCGTCATGGCGTATGTCTTTTTTATACCAACGGATGCAGAAAGGCTGCCAGTGGCAGGCTTTCTGTATTCTATGAAAAATTCAAAGAATGATCCTGATCTATAAAAGAACAGCAGGCCACGGACGGTCTGCTGTTCTTTTATAGATTCATTTTCTCTTAGTTGTTGATCAGCTTATCCTCATCACTCCAGCTGTAGAGCTTGCGAATCTCTTCCCCGATCTTCTCCGACGGATGCTCGGAAGCCAGCTTCCGCATTGCCTTGAAGTGAGCCTGTCCGCCTGCTTCGGACATATCCAGCAGGAAGTCCTTCGCAAACGCGCCGCTCTGGATGTCTGCCAGGATCTTCTTCATGGTCTTCTTGGTCTCGTCTGTGATGATCTTCGGACCTGTGATATAATCGCCGTACTCCGCAGTGTTGGAGATGGAATATCTCATTCCCGCGAAACCGGACTGGTAGATCAGATCCACGATCAGCTTCATCTCATGGATACATTCGAAGTAAGCATTTCTCGGATCATATCCAGCTTCCACCAATGTCTCAAAGCCTGCCTGCATCAGTGCACACACACCGCCGCAAAGTACTGCCTGCTCGCCGAACAGGTCTGTCTCTGTCTCTGTCCTAAAGGTGGTCTCCAGTACGCCTGCCCTTGCTCCGCCGATACCTGCCGCATAAGCAAGCGCTTTATCCAGTGCCTTGCCGGTCGCATCCTGCTCTACCGCAACCAGACAGGGAACGCCCTTTCCAACCTGATATTCGCTTCTCACCGTATGTCCCGGTCCCTTCGGAGCGATCATGGTCACATCCACGTTCTTCGGCGGTACGATCTGTCCGAAATGAATATTGAATCCATGGGCAAACATGAGCATGTTCCCCTCTTCCAGATTCGGCTCAATGTCCTTCTTGTACATGGCAGCCTGCTTCTCATCATTGATCAGGATCATGATGATATCCGCCTGCTTCGCCGCCTCTGCCGCGGTAAATACTTCAAATCCCTGCTCCACTGCCTTGGACCAGGATCTGCTTCCTTCATAAAGTCCGATGATGACATGGCATCCGGATTCCTTCAGGTTCAGGGCATGTGCATGGCCCTGGCTGCCATATCCGATGATGGCAATGGTCTTTCCTTCCAGCATGGAAAGATTGCAGTCTTCCTGATAATAAATTTTTGCTGACATTTTGAAATTCCTCCTGTTTCTTCTGCCGGCCAATCTCATCGGCCGTGAGTAATATATAAGTTAAAGGCTTTATTGAGCCTTTAGCTATCCGGTTACAGCTGAATCCTTTATCGAATCCGTTTTTCACTCCAGATATGTAACGTCCTTGATCCCTCTGGACAATCCCGTGATCCCGGTCCTGGCAAGCTCCAGGATCTCATATCCGTCCAGCAGGTTTAAAAAAGCCTCCAGCTTGGACTGGTCCCCGGTAAGCTCGATCATCATGGACTCCGGCTCCACATCCACAATCTTCGCCCGGAAAATATCCGCAATGGAGAGTACCTCCGGCCGCTGCTTTGCGTCCGCGCGCACCTTCACCATGATCAGCTCCCGGTACACTGCCTCGTCATCCTTGAGGAGCTTGATCTCCCGGACATCCTCCAGCTTGCGTACCTGCTTCTCGATCTGGGAGAGGATCAGTTCATCCCCCGACGATACGACCGTGATCCTGGTAAACCTGGAATCCGCCGTCATCCCTGCCGTTATGCTGTCAATACTGTAGCCCCGCCGGCTGAACAATCCCGCGATCCTGCTCAGGACACCCGGGTTATTATCCACCAGCAGAGAGTATACCTGTCTTCTCATACACTATCTCACTTTCTCACAAAACAGAGTGCGTTCTGTTTTTTCTATCATAACAAGTTTGGAAACGCTTGTCAATATATAAATTTTTTCCTCTGTCAGCTTCTGTAGCCGTCCGGATTGTTGGACTGCCATCTCCAGGAATCCGCGCACATCTCTTCCACGCCGCGCTCCGCAACCCAGCCAAGCTCTTCCTTCGCCTTCGTTGCGTCGCAGTAGCACATCGCGATATCTCCTGCCCGGCGCGGCTTGATCTCATAGGGGATCTCTTTGCCGCATGCCTTTTCGTATGCCTTCACCACATCCAGCACGCTGTAGCCCACGCCTGTCCCAAGATTGTAGATATGAACGCCCTTGCCTTCCTCTGTCCGCATTCTCTCGATTGCCTTTACATGGCCCACTGCCAGGTCCACTACGTGGATGTAGTCACGGACTCCGGTTCCGTCATGGGTATCATAATCATCCCCGAAGACTCCCAGACATTTCAGCTTGCCGACCGCAACCTGGGCAATGTAAGGAACCAGGTTGTTCGGGATCCCCTTCGGATCCTCTCCGATCCGTCCGGACTCATGGGCCCCGATCGGATTGAAGTAACGGAGCAGCATGACATTCCACTCCGGATCCCCCACATGCAGGTCTGTCAGGATCTGTTCCAGCATCCCCTTTGTCTGTCCATACGGATTGGTGATCTGTCCCTTCGGGCATTTCTCCGTGATCGGAATCTCCGCCGGATCTCCGTATACGGTCGCGGAAGAACTGAAGATCATGTTCTTGCAGCCATGCTTTCTCATCACATCGCACAGGATCAATGTTCCGCTGATATTATTATGATAATATTCCCATGGCTTGGCCACAGATTCTCCGACCGCTTTGAGCCCTGCGAAATTGATCACAGCCTCGATCTCCTCGTTTTCGAAAATCTTCTCCAGGTCTTCCCTGCTCAATATATCACCTTTATAGAATTTCAATGACTTTCCTGTAATCTCCTTCACACGCTCCAAAGCGACTTCGCTGGAATTGTAAAGGTTGTCAATCACTACAACTTCATAACCTCTGTTCAAGAGCTCCACACAGGTATGACTTCCAATGTATCCTGCTCCTCCTGCTACTAAAATTGCCATAATTCCACTCCTTTTCTGTTTTTTTGCGTCATTGCTGCGACCAGCAGACAGACTTAAGGCCCGCTGTTCCAAATCGCTGCGCCTGCGCTATTATTATACGTCTATCGGAGTCTCAGGTCAATGCTTCATGAAGGAACTGTCTGAAAAATTCAGGACGTTTTTTCCGGAAAGATTGATTTTGCCCGAAAAAGGATTTAAAATAAAAAACATTGGAAAATCCATCTGCCCTGTGATAAGATATGTTTCATCCTGGCAGAGCTTTCTAAAAACAATGAAAAAGGAGTGATCTTATGCGTAAGCCCCCAAAAAGTGCTTATGAGTTCAGTGATGATTTTGAAGTTACCTATGAGGAAGATATCTCCTCCAAATATAAAGTGAATCCGGAAAGTGACGAATATCCCCGCAGCGGCGCAGGGGCAGATACCACGACGCAGCCCATGCCCCGTGTCAGGAACAGCAGACGTTACGACCTGTCCATTGAGGATCCGGATGATGGATCTGACGGGTATTATGACAGCAGGGATGATTATGATTATGAGGATGACGATTATGACAGACCCGGAAACGGCCGGAGGCGCGGCAGCCGAAGTGATTACCGGGAGCCCGTCCGTGTGTCCCATGCCAGACGGAAAAGGAGCGGGCAGACTCCCATTGCCGCCCCCATCAAAAAAGGCGGAAGGACCGTGTACCGGATCTCCCAGACGATTTTCCGGAACCTGTCGGTGATCCTGATCCTGGCCATCACCGGATTTATGGCCTATAATTTTTTCCGGGGGAGCGCGCCCTACGGCGACATTGAAAATGCAGTCGTCTCTCAGAATTATACCCTGGTCCTGGCATCCTATTTTGCAGTGGCCGCTTTCTTCATCATATTTGAACTGTTCTCCGCGCTCTGGGCCATGACAAGGGTGCGCGTGTATGACGAGACCGGATATTACAAAGAAGATGTAGGCCGGGGGATGTTCTCATTCTTTTTTATTTACATCTGCTCCTACGGCGCCTTCCTGGTCAATAACTGGATCCCGGAGCGGTTCGAATCTCTCCAGGGCATCCGGGGAGCTCTGGATGTATTCGGCTCCATGCACAATGTCCTG
>CATLCV010000246.1 GCA_949893755.1 uncultured Lachnospiraceae bacterium
TGTGAACGGGTAGTACGGGATCTCAAACGTCTCGTCCTGAACCGGTTCCCCCAAAAGTGAAATTTCACATTCCCATACCCCTTTTTTGGAAATCTTTTTTAAATTAGCGATGGCAATGTCGTTTTTAAATTCCGGTTCCGGCCATCTATTCGTTTTTTTCTCCGGAAGCTCGATTTGATCCAGCACATATCCTTCCTCATTTTTTTTCATTAAAACGATCCGGCCCTCTTCGCGAAGCAGATCCCTTACTTTTTGTGTCTCGGATTTCGTTCCTGTCAGAAATACCGCCATCCCAGCCGCAGCTTCCAAAGCTTCACAGAGAGCCTCTTCATTCTCCGCTGTCTGCAGAAGCCACGGAAGGCAGCAGGGCCTGTACTGTTCAAACCGCGGGTAGGAATATTTTCCGGCCAGCCGGATCCCCAGACCCCGGGCGTACATTTTTACAGTTTCCTGTTCTTCCACATCCATTCCATCCTTATCCGCCAATTCGCATTGCAGGAAATTCTGATATTCCAGCTGCCTTACGGAAGAGCCGGATCGCAGAGCTTCTTTGAACAAAGAAAAGCATTCAAACCCCTCCTCGCCGGTAAACAGCCGAAGCACCGGATAACCGTACTCCGAACGTCCGAGATTGATATAACCGATCCCTCTGTCGGACAGCTTGAAAGCAAAGACCTGTTCTTGCGTGAGTTTTTCCCATAATTTTGTTTTTTTAAATTCAAAAGCTTTCTGATAGAGCTTCTCTGAACTGTTCATCTGAAAATTTGTCCTTTCTTCATGTTTAGGATCATCCCTGTTGTTTTTCCGCATCTTCTGACTCTGTCGATTCCGCGAATCAATAATACTTCACACGGACCGTCTTCCCCATCTTCTCCACCACGGCCTTTAACTGCTCCACCAGGTTCATCCGGAGGCTTAAGTCAAAGGTCAGGTCGGATTCCTGATGCGCCTCGTTGATCGCGGTCCCCACAAACAGGTTCAGCTCCGTGCATTCCTCGATGAGCATTTTTGCCAGCCGGGAGGCCCCGTTGTTGGCATCCAGCTCATCAAAAAATTCTACATCGAATTCATCATTTTCATACTGCTTGAGAAGCTTTAGGGACCGTCCCATGGTGAGCACCCCTTCTGTCACCAGATCCAGGCCCTCGATGGTGGACATGGGCGGAACATCCGGATTGTTTCTGTCTACGGTGGTGATGATCTCCTTATGCAGGATGCGGGACGCGATATTGGAGCTGGTGCCGCCGGATACCACCTTTTTTCCTTCCATATGCATGAAATCATACATCAGCTTCTCGTCGTCCTCCTTGCTCTTCGGAGGCCCGGTGAACAGGTTCACCACTTTGCGCTCAATGACCCTTGCCACCGCTACGGTCGTATCATCCCCCGGCTTCTGGATATACAGGTCGTCGCAGGCCTGGCTCAGCATGGCGGCGAGCCGGGAGGCAGACAGTGTTTCCTTCGTACATTTCAGGGTATACTCGGACATATTTTCCCAGGTCCAGCCCTGCAGGTCCAAGATCTCCCCTGCCCCGGCATAGATGACGCCGTCGCTCATGAGCACGAAACAGTCATTCTTCTCCACCTGAAAACGGTATTCATGGATCTTTTTTCCTTCAATCTCCCGCACCTCGTAGGGATATTTTATGATCTTCTTATTCCGGATAAACACACAGTCCGGATTATCGTATTCCACCAGGTATGCGTCGCCGTTGTGAAAAATCTGCAGGATGCTGAACGTGGCGTAGGCCACCTTGCGCTCCTGGCAGATGGGAAGCGTCCTGGCGATCGTCTCCACACAGGACTCAATGGCCGCCCCTTCGTGCAGCATGGTGGCCAGGATCTTGGAGGTCAGGGTGGAAAGGATGTTGGCCTTCACTCCGCTCCCCATGCCGTCCGCCAGGATCAGGATATCCGAATCCCGGGTCTTTACGATCTCCACTTTATCTCCGCACAGCTCCTCTCCGTGCTTGTTGAGGCTTTTCCAAGCCACGTCTATACTTACGCTCATATTCCTCTCCATTCCGCCGGATTCATTGCTGCTCGCACCTGTGGCTGTCCACAGCAATGGATCGGCTGAAAATCCGTTCCTCATAGGAATCTCATGATCTGCCGCCTGTGTCAGGCATCCTCTTCATTCAAGATCGAATCCCGCAGCCGGGTCAATGTCACCTTGGTCTCTGCCGTCGTCTCCCCCAAAAGCCCCGCGATCTCCTGGGCTACCATCATCTGCTTGTCAATGACCTTCTGCGCCATTTCCATGGTCTCAACCTTGAGATTGTAGTGCTGCTCCTTCATCTTCTCTTCCCGGGTCACATCCTGGAAGGTCACCAGAACGGATTCCAGATTTTCAATATAGACAATGGTCTCCTCCACCGTCATGCGTCCGTGCTCCAGCTGGATCTTCTTGTGGAATACCGGCTCCTTCGTCCGCAGTGTCTCTTCAATGTCTGCCGCATCCAAAAATTCAAATATGTAGCGCTGCAGTGCTTCCTCCTTGCCAACGCCCAGAAGCTCCTGCCCTTTCTTGTTGCACTCCCGGATCCGCAGCTCGTTATCGATGATGAAGATCATATTCGGCGTGACATCCATGACCACGTTGGACATGGACTCAGCCTGCATCAGAGCGTAAGGCATGCACATGGAAAGCTCTGCCTTGTTCTGGAATACGGCCACCGCCTTTTCCCGGCAGGTAGAATATCCGCAGGCACCGCAGTTCAGCTCGTCCTCTTTCGTATATTTGCCCACGGACCGCAGGATTTCCAGAAGCTCCTCTTCCGTCGGATATGCTTCCCGGATGCTGCGGTCCTCAAAGGTCTTATGCAGCTCTTCCGCAGACATCTCCGGCAGATTCCGGGCAGCCTTGTGGGAAACCTCCTTCTCGATCTTGATCTTTGCCTTCACATAGGAGGTATTCCATCTGGCAGAGGCAGGACCCTTGGTACATCCGCCCTCACAGACATTTGCCTCGATAAAGCAGTGCTCCAGCTCGCCCCGTTTCAGGCATTCCAGCATTTCCATACAATTTCCCAGGCCATCCACAAAGACCTTGTGGTAAGTGTCCATTTCCTCTTCCGCAATGACAGACTGGACTACGCCGCCGCTGATGGGGTACATCCGGTTGATCTCCGGATCCGGATTGCCCATGGGAGCATCCTCACAGTCAAAGATGCTGATCTTCGCCTCGTCCAGCCAGATCGCCAGTTCTTCAAAGGTGAGGATGGCATCGATGGCGCCCGCCACCCGCTCGTCCCCGATGGCCTCCTGCTTTTTCGCGATGCAGGGGCCTAAGAATACCACCTTTACCTCCTCGCCGTACAGCTTTTTGATGTACCGTCCATGGGCTACCATGGGGGACACCACCGGAGCCATCAGGGGCGCACATTCCGGATAATACTTTTCGATCAGGTCATTGACACTGGGACAGCAGGTGGTGATGATGTTGGGCATCTGATTTTCATGGATCAGGCGCTGGTATTCCCGGGTCACCATGGCAGCTCCCTCCGCGGTCTCCCGGACCTCCGCAAATCCTAACTTCAGCAGCGCGTCCACCACCTGGCCCGGACGGGCAAAATCCAGCACGCCGATATAGGACGGGGCAATGGAGATGACGGTTTTGAACCCCTGCCGCAGGAAGCCCTTTACCCGGTCCATGTCGCTGGCAAAGGTCTTGGCATTCTGAGGGCAGATCTCCATGCAGCGCCCGCAGTTGATGCAGTGGTCCGTCAGGATCCTGGCCTGCTCCTGCTGGACCGTGATCGCCTTCACCTGGCAGTGACGCACGCACTTGTAGCAGTGGCGGCATTTTGCGTCCTTAAAATCAATTACCTTCATGTACTCTTCCTCCTTGTTTTGTATTAGATATCATTTGTGAGATTTCCATTTCCGCTGACCGGGATCACGTCCCCAAGAAATGTGGGCTCAGGCTTTAAAATCGTATAGCCGAAATCCTTCACCCGGGCAAGCATCTCCCGCAGCTTGCGGTATCTGTCCCCGCGGTAGACAGCCCGGTCGCACGCAACGCCTGCCGCCTTCATGGAAAATGCCTGGGCATCATACACAGCCCGGTAGAGATGATACTTCTGTGTCACTACGATCACGGTCTCTGTCTGAAAGATCTCCTTTGCCCTGTACATGCTCTCATAGGTGGAAAATCCGGCATGGTCCATGAAAATATCCTCCGACGGAACACCCCGCTCCACGGCATAGCTTTTCATGGTGTTGACCTCATCGTAGTCCTCCCGGCCATGGTCGCCGCTCATAATGATCTTTTTGGCCAGTCCCTTCTGGTAGATCTCGATCCCTGCGTCCACCCGCTCTTTCAGCATGGGGCTCATCTCCCCGTTCGCCTTCACCTTCGCACCAAGAACCAGGACCGCGTCCGCTTGAGATGCTGTGTTCTCCTCCTGAGCTTCCAGCAAGGTTTCTATGGTTGTGATCTTTTTCCCGGCAGAATGCTTTACATAAAAATTCACCGTGCCCAGGCAGGCCAGTCCCAATATGACCAGGCCGCCGGATACAGCCGAGATCCGCAGAAGCCATTTTCTGCAGAAGTCCTTATTTATTTTCCGAATCATTTTTTTCACTCCGCAATCGTATATTGAAGATATTCATATAACAGCTTTGTCCCTTCCATGATCTCCGGAGGAAGCAGTGCCCGCGCCACCAGTTTAGGCTCCGCATGGGGATCCGCCTCATCCGTCCGCCTCAGCAGCGCGTAATCTCCGTCAATCCGTTCCACAATATAGGTACATGTCAGCAAATCTGTATCCTCCGTTTCCATAGTTCTTTACAGGTAAGTATACTATAAAACAGAATAAAAGTCATTGAAAACGAAAAGATTTTGTATGAAAAAAGCAACCTCCGCAGGACCGCTGCCGCTGTCCTTTGGAGGCTGCTTCTTTTTATACGTCATCTAAACGGACCGCACCTGGATCCCGATATTAATTGATCGTCCTCTTCACATAACTGGTATGCAGGATATGGTGTGCCTTCTCGCTTCCCGGCGCGCCCAGATATTCCTCATACAGCTTCTTGATGGAAGGATTGTCATGGGACTTCCGAAGCGTCTTCGCCGCGTCATTGTCATACAATACCTTTGCCCGGATGGCCCGAACATCCTCGAAATTGCGCACATCCGCATGTACCTGGGGCTGGCCGCCGCCATTCACGCATCCGCCCGGACAGCACATGATCTCGATAAAGTGATAATCCGCCTCTCCCGCGCGGACCTTTTCCAGGATCTGCTTCGCGTTGGACAGCCCGGATGCCACCGCAACCTTCACGTCCATATCCGCCACATGGTAGGTCGCTTCCTTGATCCCGTCCGTTCCGCGGACTTCTGTAAATTCCACGTCCGAAAGCTCTTCCCCGGTCAGCGTCTCCACTGCCGTGCGAAGGGCCGCTTCCATCACGCCTCCGGTAGCGCCGAAGATCACGCCTGCTCCGGTGGATTCTCCCAGCGGATCGTCAAAGCCTTCGTCAGGCAGGCTTCGGAAATCAATGCCCACCTTGCGGATCAGCCTTGCCAGCTCCCGGGTAGTCAGAGAGATGTCCACATCCGGCACTCCCGCCGCAGCCTGGTCATCCCTGCCGATCTCAAACTTTTTCGCCGTACACGGCATGATGCTGACACAGACGATATCCTTCGGGTCAATGCCGGCTTTTTCCGCGTAATAGGTCTTGGTCACCGCCCCGAACATCTGCTGAGGCGACTTGCAGCTGGACAGGTTGTCCAGAAGATCCGGGAAATAGTGCTCGCAGTACTTCACCCATCCCGGAGAACAGGAGGTCATCATCGGCAGCACGCCGCCGTTTTTCACTCTCTCGATAAATTCATGGGCTTCCTCCATAATGGTCAGATCCGCGCTGAAATCGGTATCAAATACCTTGTCAAATCCGATCCTTCTGAGGGCTGCCGCCATCTTTCCTTCCACGTCCGTTCCCATGGGATAACCGAATTCCTCGCCCAATGCCGCACGGACAGAAGGAGCGGGCTGAACCACTACATGCTTCTTCGGATCCTCGATGGCTGCCAGAACGTCGTCCACAAAATCCTTCTCATACAAGGCTCCGGTAGGACAGGCCGCGATACACTGTCCGCAGGACACGCAGCTGGTCTCTCCCAGCCCCATCTCGAACGGAGAGCCGATAAATGTGGCAAATCCCCGCTGGTTCGGTCCGATCACGCCCACGGCCTGGGACTTTTCACAGACTGCGGAGCATCTCCGGCACAGGATACATTTATTATTGTCACGCACCATATGGGCCGCGCTGGTATCCAGCTCGTAGTGATTGACTTCCCCTGAAAAATAATTTTCATCCGCAACGCCCAGCTCCTGGCAGAGCGCCTGCAGCTCGCAGTTCCCGCTTCTCACACAGGAAAGGCACTTCTTGTCATGGTCGGACAGGATCAGCTCCAGAGTACGCTTCCTTGCCGCGATCAGCTCCGGTGTGTTGGTGCGGACCTCCATCCCTTCATTGATCGGATGTACACAGGCCGCAACCAGGTTCCTTGCGCCCTTCACTTCTACGATACACATACGGCATGCGCCGATCTCGTTGATCTCCTTCAAAAAACAAAGGGTAGGAATCCGGATACCGGCAATATGCGCGGCCTCAAGAATCGTGGAACCTGCCGGTGCGCTTACATCAAGGCCATTGATCTTTAAATTCACATTTTCCATTCTCTCACTCCTCCCTTACTCTTTATAGATCGCGCCGAAGCGGCATTTTTCCATACAAGCGCCGCACTTCAAGCACTTCTCGGAATTGATCATATGCGGCTCCTTTACGCTGCCCACGATCGCCCCTGCCGGACAGACTCTGGAACAAAGCGTACAGCCTTTACATTTATCTGCGTCAATCTTGTACTGCAGCAGGTCTTTGCAGACGCCTGCCGGACATTTTTTATCCACGATATGGGCAATGTATTCATCCCGGAAATACCGCAGCGTGGAGATGACCGGATTGGGCGCGGTCTGTCCCAGCGCGCACAGGGAGTTGGATTTCAAATGGTAGCACAGCTCTTCCAGCTTATCCAGGTCCTCCATGGTGGCCTGACCCTTGGTGATCTTCTCCAGGATCTCCAGCATCCTCCGTGTTCCGATCCGGCACGGGGTACATTTTCCGCAGGACTCATCCACCGTAAATTCCAGGAAGAACTTGGCGATATCCACCATACAGTTGTCCTCATCCATGACGATGAGACCGCCGGAACCCATCATGGAGCCGATGGCCAGCAGATTGTCATAGTCGATGGGCACATCCAGATGTTCCGCAGGGATACATCCGCCGGAGGGTCCTCCGGTCTGGGCTGCCTTGAACTTCTTGCCATTGGGCACG
>CATLCV010000247.1 GCA_949893755.1 uncultured Lachnospiraceae bacterium
TCTTCCACCAGCTTCATTGCTTCCTCTGCAGCCATATTTTTTACATCATTGGTTTTTAATTCGCCGAGAAGTACCGCCTCCTGTATCACATAAAGGGATTCCGTGCTCAGCCCGCCAGTCGCCGCATACTGGAGAAGCCGGGAGATGTCCTCCCTTGTATACCCCGGCGCAAAGGTCTTTTTCACTACCATTTCAAACAGATCCGGCTGTTCCCATCCGATGGACCGGAACGGATCGTCCGTGGAAAAGAGGTAGACATTGCACGCCTCACAGAGCAGCCGGTACAGGTCCGTCAACAATTTTACGGCCCGGGGATATTCTTCACTTTCCAGCGGAATCTTGTCCAGCTCCTTGATAAAATTCTTCACCATGAACCGCCATTTGGAACGCTGGCTTTTCGGAATAGTACGGTTCGGGGCAAAATAATTCTGCGCATAGGCATTTTCGATAAAGTCGATGATCTCCTGCTCCAGTTCCCCAAAATCCATCCTTATCTCTGTTTTCTTTTTGTCTATTGTCTTTCCCTCTAAAATGGCGGTCAGCAGGGGATCGATCTCCTCCTTCTGCGCTTTGCGGAGCTTCTTGTAGCTTTCCGCGAATGCCTTTTCCAGATGTTCCCTGTCAGATGCGTTCATTAAATTTTTTAGGTCCTGAACCTTCATGATTTTTTTCCTCTCTGCTGTTTAAGCTGTTATCGTAACTCCAATCCAAGATTTTCCTGAGCATGGATTGCTTCTCAGCAGCTCCAGGATACTGGTTTTTCCGCTGTTATTATCACCTGTTAAAATATTGATACTGTTTAATTGTTCCAGCTTCAATTCATGAATCCCTTTATATCCATGAATGAATAATTCCCTTACATGTTGCGCCATATGATAAACCGCCTTTCAAAAAATACGCATAACTATTCAGAATGTCAGATACAAATTTCCCAATATCCGGCTCTGGCAGAGCCATGACGGACTAAAATACCTTTTTCCTTGAGTTTTTTGATATTTGTCTCAATATTTCTTTTTGAAATTCCAATTCGCTCCGCTAATTCAGTTCCGCTCATCTGTACATTCTCCGACAACAGATCAATAATACTCTTCTGCGTAGCATTCAATTCAACACCGATGCTTTTCCGAGCTTTCACCGATGTTTCACCGATGCTTCTCAAATTTTTCACCGATGTTTTACCGATGTTCTGCCAATCTTCCATCGGTGATAAACTGCAAAACAGATTCACACGAAGATTCCTGTCATCTCAATAAACTGCGGTTCCGGCAGACTGTATTCCTTCGCCGCTTTTCGGATATTTCGAAGTCCGCTTCCCCAGGCTTCAATAAGTCCCTAAGGAACTGTTGGAAAATGTTCTCCCGCTTTTTATGATACCATTCCCATCTATAATTGTCCACGCCCCAAAACGAATCTGTCCTATTTAAAATTGACTTACGGCAAGAAAGTGCCTGACGAATCTGACTGTCAATTTTTTATAATAACATTTCAGTTCAAATTCAAACCTGCCAAAAAATTGACGTTCCTGCCAGGAATCTTGTTTTTCCTTCTTTGAAATTTTAATATATAATGGATTTTTTTCAATATTTTCGTTAAAAAGCCAAAAAGTATGAAAGGACAGAATGTAATGAATACACAAAGAAGACGACTTTTAAAACGCCTGCTGGCAGCCGCGCTGTTTGCCGTATTATTCTATAATGGGAATTGCGCTGAAGCGCAGGCAGGTCATCCATTTTCTGGCGAAAAATTGGTGACAAATTATAATATGTCAGATATGCCCATGCCAACTGTATTCGGAACATCGGACAGCGATATTGGTCTGCAGACAGATCAGACAGAGAATCCGGATTCAAAAGCTTCCATACGGGCAGGAGATGTGGAAATCAACGAAGAGAATTTCCCGGACGCCGGTTTCAGAGAGTATCTAAAGACTGATCCAAAAATGCAGAGCTTGCATAGCGATCCAAATCTCTTTACCGCCGATGAGATTGATTCAATTACGGAATTAGATATGACAAACAGCAGCTTAGAAGCCGAAAGTCTCGCGGGAATTGAGCATTTCAAGAATCTGACGACACTGCAGTGTAACGGTCCGTTTCTGAAAACGATCGATGTAAGTAAGAACACGGAGCTTTTATCTCTGAATTGCGCGGAAACTTTGAACCTGACCACCCTGAACGTCAGGAACTGTACAAATCTGCAAACACTCAATTGCAATATTTGCCAATTGACAGACCTGGATCTTAGCACCAACGGACAGCTTAACACTCTGCAGTGTCAGAATAATCAGCTTCAAGCCCTGAATGTCGCGAATAATCCGATGCTAACGAAGCTCTCCTGCGATGGAAACCAGTTGACAGCGCTGGATGTCAGCAATTGTCCGGCTCTGAACTTTCTCTCATGTGGGGATAACCAGTTGTCAGAGTTAAATATCACGGGAAATATGGCGCTCCGTCATCTTTCCTGTCAGTACAATCAACTGACAGAGATTGATGTGCAGGATAAAACTTCATTAGCGAGTTTTTACACAGGAAATAATCTGTTAAAAACATTAGATGTATCTAACAGCCTTAATTTAACATTTTTTTATTGTAATGACAATCAACTTGAAGAGATTGATGTGAGCAAAAATTCTTCTCTATGGGCATTCTATTGTCAGAATAATCAGTTAAAAACCTTAGATGTAAGCCAAAATAAAAGCATGGTATACTTTAATTGTACCGGCAACCGGTTAAAAAGCCTGGTTCTTCCAGCCAGCACGACATCATTTGAAGACTGCGAGCAATTTGACACCATTCACGTCGCTGCAGATCAGGACACCTATGATCTGAAAACCGCGGATTCGAAACTGGATGGTTCCAAAATATCGAACTTAACAGGCGCACAGAGATCCGGCACCGGCAGTATCCTGACAAATATCCAGACGGGAACAGATGTGACCTATACTTACGACTGCGGAAATGGCAATACAATGCATGTAACTCTGCGTTTCCTCCAAACCAACAGGTGGACTGCGGAGCTTAAGATATCTGGATGGAAATACGGCGATACCCCCCCCAATCCTTCCGCGCAGGCACTATACGGGGAAGTGCAGTATCTCTATAGCGCAGCTCCTGACGGAGATGCTTATACCGCCGACATACCACAGCAAGCCGGTGTATGGTATGTAAAAGCTGTCGTTCCTGAGACAAAAACTTATTCAGGTCTTGAGAGCGCCCCTGTAAAATTCGAGATAGCCAAGGCTGCTCCGGCAGAGATCATTCTTCCGGAAAATCTGAACGCTCCGCAGGGCGTACCGCTGTCTTCGGTCGTACTTCCCCAGGGATGGGTATGGATCACACCGGATGAGACAGTCCGCAGCGATCAAAAGAGTTATCAGGCCATGTTGGAAGTCGATGACAGAAACTACGATTACTCAGACGTGAAAGGTTATGATGCGTTAAAACACGGCGTCATTCGGGAATTGCCTGTCACTGTCGCCGCAGGAGAAAAGACACGTCTGGACATAACAGAAGGAATCCGGGAAATCCCAGACACACTGATTGCAGTCGGCATGGATACCGAGGAAAAAATTACCGCGGAACTTTGCCGTGTTGTTGCCGAGAATCAGGGATATTCCGCAGAAAATGTAGTGATCTACGATGTAAAGCTGCAGATCAGCTTTGACGGCGGAAAGACCTGGAATGCCGTGACACCGGAGAATTTTCCGGCAGAAGGACTGCTGGTAGCGTTACCATATCCTGAAGGAACCAACAGCACAGATTATGATTTTATCATAACCCATATGTTTACCCATGAGATGAATGGGTTTAAGCCGGGGCAGACAGAGACGCTGGAAACCAAAAAGACAAAAGAAGAGCTCCAGTTCACCGTCCACGGTTTATCTCCCATCGCTGTCGCCTGGAAATCTTTAAAAACAAATGACGACGATAACCAGGGCGGTGAAGATAAGCCGGCAGTGCCCCCTGGAGCCGTTAATCCGCCGGCCCCCGGCGCTGATGATGTGCCTGTACCGCCCGAAACCGGACAACTGACTGCCGATTCCGCAGGTCAAAATACGGATTCCGTCAGCAAGCCGAATACGGGAATCTCAACAGCAAAAAAACAAAGTCCTCAAACCGGGGATCACAATCATCTGCTGCTTTGGATATTTATAATGGTACTTTCCGGAACCGGAATCTATTTCCTGAAACGAAAACAGAGTATGCTTTAGATTCCGTCTGCGTTAAATTTGAATTTTAATAGGGATGGATGCAAAAAAACGGAGGGCTTCCCACGCTCTCCGTTTTCTTAGATCCATCATGCTTTCATTTTTATCCTGCATTACTACCTCGAGGCTTTTTGCCCTGTGCAGCAGGAGAAATGATGTGTTAGTTATTTTCTGCAGCTCCTCACTCCTTCACCGCCTCAAACGCCGCCTCCAGCGCCGCGATCAGGTCCTCTGCCTTTTCAATCCCAATGGAAAGCCGGATCGTATTCGGCCGGATTCCCTGTTCCGCAAGCTCCTCCTCCGTGCTCTGGCTGTGGGTCGTCGTTGCCGGGTGGATCACCAGGGATTTCACGTCCGCCACATTTGCCAAAAGGGAGAAAATGGCAAGGTTGTCGATAAATTTCTGTGCCGTCTCTGCGTCCCCTTTGATCTCAAATGTAAAGATCGAGCCGCCCCCATTGGGAAGATATTTCTGGTATAATCCGTGGCTGGGCTCACTTGCCAGCGACGGATGATGCACTGCCTCCACCTGGGGATGCTTCGCAAGGTACTCCACGATCTTCAATGCGTTGCTCACATGGCGCTCTACACGGAGCGACAGTGTTTCCAGTCCCTGGAGAAAAAGAAACGCGTGGAACGGGGAAAGTGTTGCGCCGGTATCCCGCAGGAGCACCGCGCGGATGTAAGTCACGAAGGCTGCCGCCCCCGCCGCGTCGGAGAAGGATACTCCGTGATAGCTTGGATTCGGTTCCGAGATCCAGGGGTATCTGCCGGATGCCTTCCAGTCAAAATTGCCGCTGTCCACGATCACGCCGCCGATGGCTGTGCCATGGCCCCCGATAAATTTTGTCGCGGAATGGACCACAATGTCTGCTCCATACTCGATCGGGCGGATCAGGTAGGGCGTCGCAAATGTGGAATCCACGACCAGCGGGATCTGATGCTTATGCGCCGTTTCAGCCAGCTTTTCCAGGTCAACCAGGTTGGAATTCGGATTCCCCAGCGTTTCCACAAAGATTGCTTTCGTATTCTCCTGGATCGCCGCCTCGAAGGAGCCTTCCTCCTCCGGGTCCACGAAGGTCGTGGTCACGCCGTTGGTCAGCGGAAGGGTGTGTGCCAGCAGATTGTAGGTTCCGCCGTAGATCGTCTTGGATGCCACGATATGCTCCCCTGATTTTGCCAGCGCCTGAAATGTATAGCTGATCGCCGCCGCGCCGGATGCCGCCGCAAGTGCAGCCGCGCCGCCCTCCAGGGACGCAATCCGCTGTTCAAAAATATCCTGGGTGGGATTGGTCAGCCTTCCGTAAATATTTCCCGCGTCACGGAGTCCGAAACGGTCCGCCGCATGCTGGGAATCATGAAACACGTAAGAAGTGGTCGCGTAGATGGGAACCGCCCTCGCGTCTGTGGCCGGGTCCGCCTGCTCCTGCCCGATATGCAGCTGCCTTGTCTCAAATCCCCAGTTTTTCGAATCTTTTATATCTGCCATTTTTATTGTCCTCCTTGATCTATTTCGGTAATCATTTGAATTTTCTCATGAAAACAACGGTGTTGAGTAATATCGGTCCCCGGAATCCGGCAACAGCGCTACGATCACTTTGCCTTTATTCTCCGGCCGCTTTGCCAGCTCGATGGCTCCATGCAGCGCGGCGCCGGAAGAAATCCCGACCAGGATGCCCTCTTTTTTCGCAAGCAGCTTTGCCGCGGCAAAGGCATCTTCATTTTTGGCTCTGAACACCTCGTCGTATACGGAGGTATTCAGTACCTCCGGTATAAATCCCGCGCCGATACCCTGGATCTTATGCGCCCCGGCTTTCCCTTCCGATAATACGGGGGAATCCGCCGGCTCCAGCGCCACGACTCTGATCTCCGGATTTTTCTCCTTGAGGTACTCCCCGACTCCTGTAACCGTACCGCCGGTTCCTACCCCTGCAATGAAAATATCTACCTTTCCGTCCGTATCCCTCCAGATCTCCGGCCCTGTCGCCGCTTTATGGGCTGCCGGGTTTGCCGGATTTACGAACTGCCCGGGAAGGAAGCTGTCCGGAATCTCTCCCGCAAGCTCCTCCGCCTTTTCAATGGCCCCTTTCATCCCTTTCGCGCCGTCCGTCAATACCAGCTCCGCGCCGTATGCCTTTAAAATATTTCTCCGTTCTATGCTCATGGTCTCGGGCATGGTAAGGATCACCCGATAGCCCTTCGCCGCCCCGATCGCTGCCAGGCCAATGCCTGTATTTCCCGATGTTGGCTCGATGATGACAGAGCCTTTTTTCAACAGCCCTTTGTCCTCTGCGTCCTCCAGCATCGCCTTCGCGATCCTGTCCTTTACGCTTCCCGCCGGATTCAGATATTCCAGCTTCACCAGGACCGTTGCCCTCAATCCAAGCTCCTTTTCCATATTCACGACCTCAACCAGCGGAGTATTGCCGATCAGTCCGAGCGTACCTTTGTAATAAGCTGCCATTTTACTCTCCTTTCCTGGTCCTGAGGGAAAATGGTTATTGTAGCAGCCGCGCTTTGACGCGAGTGTGCGTCAGAACACATAGCTTTTTACTTTCTCCTCTATGGATCATTGAATGCATATTACTACTATTTACCTACTATGTCAATAGGTTTATATGTTTTTATTGAAATTTTTTCCAATTGACTCTATAATTTAAGAAAAGATTGGAGGTATCTTTCTATGATCTCAACGAAAGCCCGCTATGCGCTCCGGGTCATGGTCGATCTTGCACAGCACCGGGAAGAGGATTATATTCCGTTAAAGGAAATCGCGAAACGGCAGGAAATCTCCGAAAAATATCTGGAGATCATTTTAAAAATACTCGTAAAGGGAAATATTTTGAAGGGACTCCGCGGAAAGGGAGGCGGCTACAGGCTGACCCGCTCCCCCGGAGAATATACCGTGGGTGAGATCATTGAACTGACCGAAGGTCCCCTCGCCCCGGTTGCCTGCCTGATGCCGAACGCGGAAGCCTGCCCCCGGAGCGAAGGCTGCATTACTTTGCCATT
>CATLCV010000248.1 GCA_949893755.1 uncultured Lachnospiraceae bacterium
GAGGGAGATGAGCCCCAGGCGGTACAGTGGGGAGGCATGCTGGTGGTCTATAAAGATTCCGAATACAAGGATCAGGCCGCTGACCTGGCAAAGGTCCTGCTCAACGATGATGTGGCGCTGGATTATTTTAAAAATAACGGTATGCCGCCGGTAACAAAATCTGCTGCATCCAGCGAGGTCGTCCAAAATGACCCATATATCAAAACATTTATTGAGTCCACCGCCACAGCCAGGCTGGAAGAAACAGCCAGGATGACCAATGCAAGCGAGATCAAAAATATTCTGACAGAAGAGATCCAGTTTGCACTGCTGGGGCAAAAAGATCCGAAACAGGCATTGGATGATGCGGCAGAGCGTATTGAATCAGCAAATTGAGTAAAGGCGAGCGGTAATGCCGCAGATGAAACAGAGTCAGTGAGGTGTTTATATTGGAAAAAGTCAGACACAGAGGCTTGAGCGACAAGCAGGTTGGAATATTGCTGATCATACCTGGATTGGCGATTTTTATGACGATTATTTTATTCCCGTTTATTGACGCGATCCGTATGTCCTTTACGGATAAAACAATGATAAATCCGGAGACCCATTTTATTGGATTTCAGAATTATGCAGAGGTATTCGGCGACCCTTATTTTTTCAAGACAATGGGAACAACAGTATTGTTCGTGATCGGGGCAACAGCATTTCCGTTTATATTGGGACTGATCTGGGCAATTCTGCTGAACCAGGGCTTCCGGGGGGCACAGTTTATGCGGGGAGTGACACTGATCAACTGGATCATTCCGGGGACTGCGATCGGATTTTTATGGAGCTGGATCTTTAATTCACAATATGGAGTGCTCAACGGCATGATCCAGAAACTGGGCGGAGCAGGCAATACCGCATGGCTGGGGCAGACAAGCACGGCATTGCTGTGTGTGATCATTGCCCGGACCTGGCAGATGCTGCCGTGGTATATGGCTTTTCTCCTGGGAGGCCTGCAGGGGGTATCTTTGGATCAGATCGAGGCGGCGCGTATGGACGGCGCGGGAAACTGGAAATGTTTTACCAAGGTCGTGGTTCCGTCCATGAAAAATATCATTGTTTTAATTCTGGTGATGGGCGTTGTCGGAAATCTGCAGCATTTTGACCTTCCCTGGACGATGGTCCAGGGAGGTCCTGCCCGGGCTACGACGACACTTTCCATCGAAGTGTACGCGACGGCATTTAAAAACTGGAGCATGGGAAAAGCGGCGACAGTCGGTACGATCTGGGCGGTCTTTCTGGCCTGCTTCAGCTTTGTCTATCTGCGCCAGGTAAAGGATACGGATTAACGGCGCTGCAAACTCGGAAATCATTTGCTGCGCAAGCAGTTACATATAGGAGGGAAACAGATGTTTCGAAAAACGATAGGATTCCGGATCTTTTTCTGGGTATTTATGGTTGGAATCAGTATCTTTGTATTTTTCCCGTTGCTGTGGATGATCAATACGGCGTTAAAGCCGACATCAGATACCTATTCACTGGCATTTTTTACGGGACCGAAGACAATGGACAATATCATACACATTGTTACAGACCAGAAGATCATGGGGTATCTGAGGAACAGCCTTGTTGTATCCCTGGGATCCAGTCTGATGGCAACGATCGTATGCGGCCTGGCAGGATACAGCTTTTCTAAATTCCGTTACAGAGGCCGGAAGTTTGTGATGGGAATGTTCATGATGAGCCAGGCATTTCCGCACGCCATTCTTCTGCTGTCAATCTACGCGATCATGCAGAAGACCGGACTTCTGGGAAGCTATTGGGCGCTGCTGATCAGCTACGTGGTATTTACGCTCCCGATCGGAACGTGGACATTGAAGGGCTATTTTGACCAGATACCGGATTCATTGATTGAAAGTGCCAAGATCGATGGGGCGAACCATCTGCAGATCATGGGGAAGGTGGTGCTTCCGCTGGCAGTGCCCGGAATGATCACGATCGCGATCTATGGATTTGTCTGGAGCTGGAATGACCTGCTGTATTCCATGACACTGGTTACAGACAATGCAAAACGGACGCTGGCCAGCGGCCTGGTCATGACATTTCTGGGAATGGGATCGACAAACTGGGGCTACATGATGGCCGCAAGCATTGTCGCAGTCATTCCGGTCACGATCCTGTTCATCTGCCTGCAGAGATATTTTATTCAGGGAATGACTTCAGGAGCTGTAAAGGAATAGGTGCGGATTGGCGGAAGAACAGACGCAAAGACAGGCGCTGGAGGGGCGTTCCCGGGAGTGCCGGTCTGTAAAGAGAGGTAAAAGGGCTTGGATAAAATAAGATTGGAAGAGATGGTGCCGGAGGAGCTGCTGAGAGTGCAGCGCGAGAAAAAAGCGGTATTTCTCCCGATCGGATCCATGGAATGGCATGGTCCCCATATGGGGATGGGAATGGATACGATGCATGCGGAAAGAGTGGCGCTCCGGTTGGCCGAAGAAATAGGAGGAGCAGTATTTCCTCCTCTGTATATTGGAACGGAAACAGAGCGGACTGAGGAATCTCTGAAAAGACTTGGATTCTCCGGACATGAAAAAATAAAGGGCATGGATTTCCCGGCAAATGCAGTAAAAAGCTGTTACTGGCCTGCAAAGCTGTTCTATCGGATCGTGAAAGAGCAGGTCAGGATGCTGCGCGGGATGGGCTTTTCGCGCATTGTGATCCTGAACGGGCATGCATCTGCAGCCCAGAAGGAGCTCCTTGGCAGGATCTGTGAAGAAGAAAAGGCGGAAGGAGCCATGCTGATCTCGATCACTGTACTTTTTCAGGAATGCGGTGTGGGACTCGGCCACGCCGGACTGGCAGAGACATCCATTATGCAGGCAGTCCGTCCGGATGCAGTGGATCTGGAAAAGCTACCGCCGAAACCGGAGCCGCTGTATTACAAGGACTATGGGATCGCGGATTCCGGCGGAAGCGAAAGCGGTTTTTTTGTCAGGCATGACCCGCGGGATGCGTCCGAAGAACTGGGAGAAAACATATTGGACTATGAAGTGAAACGGTGCAGGAGCATATTGGAGGAATGGATGCGATGAAAACGATCATGTGCTTTGGAGATTCCAATACCTATGGGATCAACCCGGAAACGGGGATGCGCTTTGGCAGGAAGGAACGCTGGACCGGGGTCCTGCAGGAGCTTTTGGGAGAAGATTATGATGTGATAGAGGAGGGATTGCCCGGGCGTACAACAGTGTGGGAGGATCCGCTTGCGGATCATCGGTGCGGTCTTGCGGCGCTTCCCATGCTGCTGGACAGCCATGCGCCCCTGGACTGGGTTATCCTGATGCTGGGAAATAATGACTTGAAGCATCATTTTTCGGCTTTGCCGGAGGACGTGGCATCCGGGATTGAAAAGCTGACGGCGGCCATCCTGCGGCACCCTTATAAACAGCAGTCTGTGCCGCCTGAAATCCTGCTGATCTCTCCGGCCGCAATGGGGGAGAACATAGAGGACAGCAGATATGGGGGATTTCGGGAGGAGGCGGTGAGATATTCCAGGATGCTGCCGGAGCTGATCCGGCAGGCTGCGGTTCGATATGAATGTGCTTTTTTCGAGGCCGGACTGGTGGCAGAAGCCGATCCGGCAGATAAGCATCACATGAACCGGGCATCACATCGCAGATTGGCAGAAAAACTGGCAGAAATACTTCAAAAACAATCTTGACAAATCCCCTCTGATATAGTACACTCAAATTACTTCGAGGGACGAAGTAATTTGAGTATCAGAGAAATCTGCGGTGAGTATAACTTTGAAGGCGGGAAAGACGATGGCAGGATGGATCGATTTTGAGAAGATGATGTTTGATTACCTGGACCGGGTGAAGGAGCTGCTTTCGCCCCGGACCTGGGAGAATCTTCTGCTGGACTGTTCGAAGAATGAGGTCTTTGTGATGCTGCAGCTCTACAGAAAGGGCGAGGTCAATATGACCCAGGTTGCGGAGTATCTCCAGGTGCCGCTGAATACAGTCACAGGGATTATAGACCGGATGGAGAAGCGGAGGCTGCTGGAGCGCAGCAGAAGCGCGGAGGACAAGCGGGTGGTGACCATCCGGATGACAGAGCAGGGGATGGCATGCATCAAGGACATCCTGGATCAGGTATTCCGCTATGGACAGTCCGTACTCGGCAAGCTCTCCCCGCAGGAGCTGCAGGCCGGGATCCGGCTGATCGACAAGGTGCTGGAAGGGCTCTGCGAGGAGCAGAAAAAAGAACAGAAAAGGAATCAGACAAAACATCAGGATCAGACAAAACATCAGGATCAGACGAAAGACCAGGATCAGAAGAAAAAACAGGATTCGGCAGAGCCGAAAAAGAAGGTCCGGAAGATAGAGATTGAATGAGGAACTGTGTAAAAATAGCCTGTACATTTGATACGGTGTCAGATTTATGACTTCACAGTACTTGAGGGCACGGATTCGCACTGCGGCGTACAGGGCAGATGCCGCACTGCGCACATAAGGAAATTGGCTGTTGCTGCAGCCGCGCTTCGGCGCAAGCGTGCGTGAAAACGCACATTTTTTAAAAACAAATACTTCGTGACTCGAATTATTCGAGCGGAGAAGAAAGAAAACCGATTAGGAACTGTAGGAAAATAACTTGTACAGATTGCGCAGGACATTTCTTCGAGTGTGCAGGTCAAAAAACGCAGGCCTAGAGGGCCTTGCCCTAAGATGGATAAACCAGAAAAGCAGGAGGATATCAAATGGACAGAATTTTGATCTTTACAGGAAAGGGCGGTGTGGGAAAGACCAGCATCGCCGCGGCGCACGCCGTAAAATCAGCCAGGGAGGGGAAGAGGACGCTGCTTTTTTCCGCGGATATGGCCCACAATCTGAGTGACCTGTTCGGGAAAAGGATCGGACGGGAGGAGATCCGGATCGCACCGGAGCTGTATGCGCTGGAGGCGGACCCGGAATACATGATGGAGCATGAATACCAGGATATGGTGCGGGCCGTCGAAAATCTGCTGGGCTCGGAGGGCCTGGGGATGGACGGCGGGAAGGAGCTGTTTTCCATCACGGGCCTTCCGGGAATGGGGGAATTATTTTCCCTTTTGAAGATCCTGGAACTCTATGAGACCGGCGCATACGATCGGCTCATCATCGACTGTGCGCCCACCGGGGAGACGTTGGCGCTGCTGAAATTTCCGGAGCTTTTATGCTGGTATATGGAAAAATTTTTCCCCATCGGAAAGGCAGCCATACGTGTGCTTTCCCCGTTGTCCAGGGTATTTTTGAAGATCGAGCTGCCTGACAGGGATGCGATGACGGACATCGAGCGGCTGTATATGAGACTGGTCAAGCTGCAGAACCTGCTGAAAAATGATGCCGTCACCACGGTCCGTATCGTAGCCATACCGGAAAAAATGGTGGTGGAGGAGACGAGAAGGAACTATATGTACCTGAACCTTTACGGCTACTATGTGGATGGAGTCTATTTCAACCGGGTGCTGCCGGATGCCGTGGATAACCGTTTCTTCGCGGGCTGGCAGGAGCAGCAGAGGAAATATCTGGCGGAGCTGGAGGATGTATTCCGGGAGGTTCCCGCGGTGTGGATCCCATGGTATGAGGCGGAGCCGTGCGGCATGGAAGCGCTGGAGCGGATCTGCGGGGAGGCGCTGGAGGGCCGTCCCGTATTTGAAGTGCAGAAGCACCGGGGCGGCGAGACTTATGAAAAAACCGAAGACGGATATGTGCTGAAATTATTTGTCCCATGCGTGTCCAGGGAAGATCTTGAAATGTATCAGTCCGGGGGAAACCTGATATTGAAAGCAGGGAATTTCAAAAGAAATATGGCCCTTCCGGATACCCTGCGGAATTGTGAGATCACAGGAGCAAAGCAGGAGGGGGATGTGTTGCTCATTCGGTTTGGGACAGGGAACAGTGAAAAAATAGTTACTGGTCACACCTTGACCAGACGTGCCCAGTAACTCAGGCCGTCATTTAAAATGTCTACGCTCCGCTTCGGTCCGCACTAAGCGAACGTCCACTGGACGTTCAGTGCCCTGCGGCAATGGACGGCCTGAATACCAGCTTTTATGTGCATCCTCCTGACCAATCAGCGTGGTGATTGGTCAGGGTATGACATGTAACAAAAAATAAACTGAGCGGAAGATTTCTGACTGTACGGTTGGAGGATCTCGAGAGGAGAAGGGAAGATGCGGATCATATTTTATACGGGAAAAGGCGGAGTCGGCAAGACCAGTGTGGCTGCGGCAACTGCCTGCAGGCTGGCGGATCAGGGAAAAAAGGTGCTGGTGATGAGCACGGACCAGGCCCACAGCCTGGGAGATGCCTTCGGGGTAAGGCTGGCAGGGGAGCCGATGCAGATCCTGGAAAATCTGGATGCATTGGAGATCGATGTGGTCAGTGAAAGCGAGAAGGCGTGGGGAATGCTGCAGGATTATCTGAAGGAGCTGCTCTTAAGCCATGCACAAGGCGGATTGGAAGCGGAGGAGCTGCTCATATTTCCGGGGCTGGAGGAGCTGTTTTCCCTGTTCAAAATTCTGGATTTTTATGAAGGAAAAAGAGGGAGCGGGCAGCAGGCTTCCTATGATATTCTCATCATTGACTGCGCGCCCACCGGCGAGACGCTTTCCATGCTGAAATTCCCGGAGCAGTTCGGCCGTCTCCTGCGGGATGTGATTTCGGCGAAGCGGAAGCTGGTGAAAATGGCAGGTCCGGTTGTGGAAAGGGTTGCGAAAATCCCCATGCCGGGTGAGGATCTGTTCGAGGAGCTGCTGCGCCTGGTCGATAAGCTGGAACGCCTGCAGTGCATGATGCGCGACCGGTCCGCGGTGAGCCTCCGGATCGTGACTACGCCGGAGAAGATTGTGATGCGTGAGGCAAAGCACAATTTTACATGCCTTCATCTGTATGGCTATCAGGTGGACGCAGTGATCGTCAACCGGATTTATCCCCGTATAGCGCTGGAAGGTTATTTTCAGGCGTGGGATCTGCGGCAGGAGGAAAGCCTGCGGGAACTTCGGGAAAGCTTTGGGGAGATTCCACTGTTTACCCTGGAGCTTCAGGAGCAGGAACTGCAGGGGGCAGAGGCTTTGCGTGAGGCGGCCAAGCTGCTCTACGGGGAGAAAGACCCGGCACAGCTTTTCGTTTCAGGCCCGATGATGGAGACAGAAAAGCGGGGCAGTGAGATCCTGCTGAGAG
>CATLCV010000249.1 GCA_949893755.1 uncultured Lachnospiraceae bacterium
TGGGTTGCTACTGATGATGTGGTTAACATCTTATCAGACGGGATTTCCACCCGTTAAACATTACGCCCTATCTGGGCGCACTAGGAACTGCCATTTGAATCCTCCGATTCTCATGGCAGTTTTCATTTTTTCATACGGTATCTTTTTATCAGGCGAACGCGGCAGTTCCTTTACATACTGTAAATCTCAACACACCGTAACTCTCAGCTCACGGAACCGCCCTGCTCTTCATACGTTTCCAGCAGCGCATTGATCTCCCCGCCCAGCAGGATCACATACATACACATGTAGAACCACAGCAGGATCAGTATGATCGTCGTAAGGCTCCCATACATCGTGGAAAATCCCGTAAACACATCCAGATAGATGGAAAATACGAACGAGATCAGCTGCCACCCGCAGGCCGTGAACACCGCTCCCGGAAGCTGCTTCTTCATGGTCGTCTTGATCCCGTCCTTCCGGTTCGGCAGATACTTATATACCAGATCCCAAAATACCGTCAGCACCCCCAGGATCAGAAGCGTCCGGATCCGGATGATAAAATCCGTCACATGCCGCAGCAGCGGCACATGCTCATTGATGAGCAGGCTGATACTGTTCCCAAACACGGAGAGAAGCAGGGAAAGCACGATCGCCAGTATAAAGATCACTGTGTAAGCAGAGGCCCGGATCCTTAGAAAAATATAATTACGTGTCTCCGGATTTTCATAAACGCAGTTCAGGCCGGAGGTCATGGAGAGCACGCCCTTCCCCGCGGACCACAGCGCCACCAATATGGTAAACGGGATGATCGAACCGGACTGGTTATAGACCTGGGTCACGAGCATGGCGATCAGTCCCTCCACCGAGGAAGGAAATACCTGCAGCACCCCGTGCATGACATCCTCCTGCGTAACCGGTGTAAACTGTACCAGTGTCAGCAGCAGGATAATGATCGGGATCAGAGATAATACAAAAAAATATGCTGCCTGCGCCGCATAGGCTCCGGTATGGTGGGAATGGAACTGCTTCGTCACATTCAGCACCCTCCCGATGATCCCTTTTTGATTCTCCTTCATAAAACACCTCTGATCTGCTTATTCTTGTTCGAAAGCGGGTATACTATAACTACTCAGCACAGGATAGTGAAGGTACTGAGCTGATACGGTATACTTAAAAAGAGGCAGCTGTATCGCAGCCGCCTTTTTTTCCTTGTATAATCCAGCAAAACGCGTCAGCGACGCGTTTTGTCGGATTGTCGTATATCCCCAAAATGCCGTTCCCTGTATTTTGACTCCTAGCCGCTGGCTAGGTGGGCAACCGCATCTGCTTTTTTGTCTTCCACTGCTGAACGGAGGCCTGACATATTACAGAAATATAAGAATCCCGTTTAAAGTTTTGTAGGTTCAAAATTACAGGGGTATCGAACATTCCAGGTAGTACTTTTCTTGTCTGAGAGTATTATAACCTATTTGCCGAAAAAATACAACTACTATCCTCAGAAATTCTTACAGGAATCCTGAGGATCCATGGTTAAAAAATCAATTTTTTCCAAAAATCCAGCTTGCGGACGCGAACCGCTCCTGCTCCCCTGCGATCGCCTCCTGGTCGAGTTCCTGCATTTCCATCCGCACTGCCCTTAACCCGTACATTTCTTCACATGCCTCCAGTATGTTTCTTTTCAGGCTGCCTGTGGTCAGCTCCGGAACCAGGTCTTTCAGATTCATCACCCGCGCCCGGACCGAATCAATGCCTTTTAATCTCAGCTTCTCTTCAGATACCGTCAGGTAGCGGGACAATCGGTCCAGATCCACACAGACCATCAGCGTCCCATGGTGATAACAGGAATCCCCGCATTCATAATACGCATGTCCGGAAAACTTTTTCCCTTCGGCAAGGATATCATTCCGTCCGGACTTGGAGGCATGGACGCCAAGCCGCTCCGATGCATTCAGAATCACCCGGGTCTGACGCTCCACATCATAATCCTCTCTTTTCACCAGAAACGTGAAGTTCAGATTTCCCAGATCCTGATAGACCGCGCCGCCCCCCGACAATCTGCGGGCCAGGCAGACATCCTCTTCCTCCAGCAGCTCAACCCGGCATTCCTTCCACACGTTCTGGTTTCTGCCCACCACTACGGTACGCCGGTTCCTCCACAGGTACAGGATGCACTCCCCCTTCCGGCAGTGAAGGAGCAGATACTTCTCCAATGCCAGATTGTAATAGGGCGACGTATTCCCGCTCTCAATATAAGTCAGCTTTTCCACCATACCGGCCTCCCGATCCGCGTCCCTTATCCCGGGACAAAAAACTCACACTTTTTTCCCATGCATCCCTTATTTCCCGGGTAGAATGTACAGTCCAGCATGGCGGCAGGAAGCCGGCAGCCCATATACCGGTTCATTCCCTGTACCGCCTCGTATACGGAGATCCGCACAGCTCTTTTACAGCACCGCGGGCCCCCGTACTCTGCCAGCCGGCTCTGGATGCCTGCCGTAATCTGATTCACCGTTCGCAGGTCTCCTGCGGAAAATGGATGTGCAAAGAGAAGGATTCCGGCCGCAGCCCCTGCTCCCATCAATGCGCCGCAGCAGCCGTACATCGCGCAGACTCCTGCCGGGATGATATTGGTTCTGACATATGCCTTTACCAGAATGCTTTTCTTTTCCATATGATGAAAATTACAGTATGCCGTCAGGATCGCGGCCGCTGTCAGATAATGATGCTCCGGCCCGTGCATGCGGACCTCTTCCAATTCCATGAGCCGGTCTGCAATACGCACCGCATCCGTGCTTTCACATCCCCTGCAGCAATCGGTGATCGCGTCTGCGATCTCCCGGGGTATTACTCCTGCCATATTTCTACCGCCCTCCCGATCTCCTGGATATGCTTCTTTTCAAAACAAAATTTTCTCAGCGTCCCGGAGGGAAGCAGCTCGATCCGGGGGCGTTCCATGCCGCTCAGCTCCGGAAGCGTTTCCAGCCGTTCCATAAGCCGCTCTCTGACAGATCCGCTTTCCCTGCTGAGCTCTGCATACAGGACCAGCTGATTTCCGTCTATATAGGGCCTGTAATCCTCAATTTCATCGACGGAATAGATCACCTCTTCCAGCATGGCCGGATACACCAGGTTTCCCGCCTTCGTCTCGAACGCACCCTCAAGCCTTCTCATGATCGGTCCTATGACCCGCAGCCTCTGGCCGCATCCGGAGTCCCTGCAGTATGCCATATCCCCGCTTCGATAACGGATCAGCGGCATGGCATCTCTTCCGATGGTGGTATAGGTCAATTCCCCTACTGTTCCGTCCTGGACCCTGCTTCCAGTTATCGGATCGATCACCTCCGTATAGACGTCCAGCTCATTGTAATGGTATCCGCCGCATCTCCCGCACTCAATGGCAAATCCCCAGCCCACCTCCGTCAGCCCGTAGTGGGCGATCACCTTACACGCAAATGTTCGCTCCAGATACATTCTCATGGGCTTCGATATATGTCCCATTGTCACAAACAGCAGCTTCATGCCCAGGCTTCCCAGATCTGCCTGATCCTCCATCTCTTTTGCGATGCGGTACATGGTCGTGATATCTCCGAACCAGACATTGCACCGATGGGAAACAGATAAGGCCAGCAAGTCCTCCGACGATGCCGCCATATCCCCCACGACCGCGTCCATTCCCCGGGAACGCACACTCCTTGCAAAGAGCTCTGAGGCCCCTCTTCCCTCGGAATTTGTGATCATGCTCAAAATCCTGGTATCCTCCGTATCCGCAATGGTATTCATGGCTGTTCCGATAAAGTCTGTAATATGCCGTATATCTGACTTCGAAAAATAGATCCTTTTCCGGATACCGGTAGTGCCCGAGCTGTAAAATGTAACCGGACGTTCTACATCCCGCTGGGAAACGCACAGAAGGCCATAGCCCGATCCCCTTAGATTCTCCGGCCGGGTAAACGGAAGTCTTTCCAGATCCCGGAATTCCCGGATCTCATCCGGTATGATCCCATATCGGTCAAATTGTTTTCTGTAAAATGGACTGTGTTCATAGACATGCCGGATCGTCCTTTGAAGCTGAAATGTCCTGTATTCCTGAAATATGTTTTCATCCGCTTCACCGTCCCGGCCCGGATGGAGCCTCCGATACTCCTCATCCTGTCCGATCCTTCCGGCACAGAGCTCATACAGCCCCTGTTCAAATGTAATGATCATCCCATTCTCCTCCGGAGCACTTCCGGAAATTCCCATGCATTATTCGCAGATGGGTTTCCGGGAATACTCCTCTATGCAATCCCGGGACACAGCTTATTCCCGTATATATCGCTCAGATATTTTGTACAGAGCGGGCGCATCTGCCGGTCCCTTCCAATGATCTGCACGGAACATCTCCTGATCCTCAGAAGGTCCAGATTCCATGCGTCCTGAAACGCCATCCCCCCAATGCTGAGCATCCTCTGATTCCCTGGAAGCCACAGCAATTTCGTAGATTTTCGAATGCTCCTGTATCCGTCCGTCCTTTTTTCCCGTCTCATCCTTCGGTTTAAAGAACGCAGCTTCCCCGTTTCGTCACACAGAAAAATCCCCTGGAAGGTACATGCCGCATGCTCGTATGCCCCGGGCAGAAAGTCCTGGTTCTTCACCTCGCCTTCTGTCTGCGCTTCCAGCCTGCGGATCACCTCCGGAATCGTGATCCTGGGGTTTTCCCCTTCCGGATAGATTCCAAAATAGCTGACCGGCTGAAAATATACGCCCCGCACCGCAGGCATATAGCCTTTCGCAAAACGGATGATCTCTCCCAGCTGATCGTCATTGCTCCCCGGGATCACGCAGGGCACCAGCACCACCGCCAGCCCTGCTTTTGCACAGTTTTCAACGGCCCTTCTCTTTTCGTCAAACAGATTTCTTCCGTATTTCGTCGTATAGGCCCCTTCCCGGACTCCGTCAAAACCAAGGTATACCGTTGTCACCCCGCTGTCCTTCAATACCTGGCAGTACTCCGTGCTCTCACTCAGCCGCAGCCCGTTCGTATTCAGCTGCACATAAGAAAAGCCCAGTGCCCTGGCCGCCTCCGCAATCTCCGGCAGGTCCTCCCGCACCGTAGGCTCCCCGCCGCAGAGTTCCACCAGCCCGCCCGCTCCTGCATGGGCCCGGTAAAACGCAAGCTGCGCTCTGCAGGTATCAACCGTGGGTTCATAGCATGGATCTCCTTTCTTTCTGGTAAAGCAGACCGGACAGTTCATATTGCAGCGGTTTGTGGTCATCAGAGCGGCGGAACAGGGCTGCACCTGAGCACATCCGGCAAACTCTCCCTCGCGCATCTGCTCATAGACTTCCTCCTCGGACCTGGGAAGGTCCTCCGTGCGGATTCCGCCGTCTTCCAGCCATTTCAGATAGTTTTCCGGGGAATCCTCCCAGATGAGCGTCTTCATGCTTCCGTGCTCCGGACAGGATTTCTCCATATAGACCGCCCCCTGCTCTGCCGTCATTTTTGCCGGGATCTCTTTCAGGCAGTAAGGACAGACACTGAGAGTATAACTCAATAGTTTACTCATTTTTATACAACCGCCTTCCTTTCAGGCTTGTCAGGTGAAATGCGCACAGCGGAACGGCTCGCCCGTCAGATGTGATCACGTGCACGCAGCAGCCCTTAAGCCTTCCTATGTCGATATTATACGCGTCCTGAAATCCCATTCCGCTGACCGACAATGTATAATGCTTCAGACGTCTGATAAATTCCTTCATAGACCTCCTGTCAGTCTGTCCCGGCGCCGCGCCTGAGCCTCTGTCCGCAGGCAGTGATCCCCCATCCTGGAGCTTCCAGTGCTTATTCGTATATGCATTGGCCCTCCTGGCAAAATCGGTGCCCTCCGGAATCTGCTGATTCTGCATATTTTCCGTGATCGGCTTTAGCCGCCCATCCTCCTCCAGATAGTACAGCGCGCTGAATGCACAGTGTGCATCGTATCGTTTCCTCGGCACAAAATCCTTTTCCTTCATCTCACCGCCTGTCTGGCTGATCAGACAGTGGATCACATCCGACAGGTTCATGCGGTCCCAGATCAGGCTTCCATGATCGTTCGGATATCTTCCAAAATAACTGATGGGCTGGAAATGGATTCCTTTCACGATCGGCATATGCTTCCTGGCATACGCGATCAGATCTCCGGCCTCACTGTCATTGAGCCCTTTTACCAGAACCGGCACCAGGATGACCCCGATGCCTGCCTGCTCACAATTGGCAACCGCCTGCAGCTTGACATCCAGCATATTTTTTCCCCGGATCTCCCGGTATACCTCATCCCTCAGGCTGTCAAACTGCAGATAGATCAGATCAGCGCCCGCCGCTTTCAGCTCCCGCAGGTATTCCAGGTCTTTTGCGATCCGGATTCCGTTGGTATTCACCTGGATATGGGAAAAGCCCATCCCTTTCCCCATCCGCAGGATCTCCGGGAGATCCGCTCTGACTGTAGGCTCCCCTCCGCTGAGCTGGATGGAGCAGTCCCCGCCGTTTCGGTATGCGGTCTCGTACATCCTTTTGATTTCCGCAAGCCCCGGTTCATACCTCGCCTTTTTTGTATCCGCAAAACAAACTTCGCATTCCATATTGCAGCGATACGTGATCTCCAATACAGCCGTGCAGGTCTTTCCTTCATGTTCCCTGCACAATCCGCAGTCCAGGGGGCAGTCCATTTTCATCTCCGGACCGGTTTGGCACGGTTCGGCATGTACGGACTGCTCCAGCCATTCCCTGTACTGCTCTGCGTCGCTCCATACCAGCACCTGGCAGCTTCCATGTTCCGGGCATTCCTTTTCCAGAAATACCTTCCCATCCTCTTCGATATGCCGGGCCGGAATTTTCCTCAGACATTCCGGGCACAGGCTCTGTGTCTCATTTATGATCGTTTTCATAACAGTCTTTTCATATCCTCTTATACGTCCCTGCTCAACACCAGTGTCTCAACCACGCTCTCCATCCTGTCTCCCGTGAAAACCTCCTGATTCCAGAAATCTGTTTCATACATCAGCACATGCTTCCCGGTCCGTTCTTCCACCACCTTCTGCAGGAGGTTCTGCAGCGCCCCCATCCAGCGGTCGAATGGAAACATGCCCAGAGCCAGTCCGTCCAG
>CATLCV010000250.1 GCA_949893755.1 uncultured Lachnospiraceae bacterium
TCGGAAACCATTTTGGCAATGCGGTGCTGGCAAGCACCATGGCATTCGGGACACTGTGCACGGCGCGTCTGGTGCATGGGTTCAACTGTAAGGATGACAGGCCGGTGGCGCTTTCCAGAAAATTGTGGAATAACAAGTATCTGCTGGGAGCATTTGCCCTGGGACTGTGCCTGATCACGGCAGTTTTGATGATCCCGGCGTGCAGCGGCGTATTTCAGGTGCAGACTCTGACAGGGACACGGCTTCTGATCGTGTATGGACTGGCATTGCTGAATCTGCCGATCATACAGATCATCAAGATGATCCGTATCAAAATGAAGAAGTGATTCGTGCGGCCGTGAGTATACCCGGGGGCACCACATTGTGGACATCCGGCCGTTTGCGGATTTCGCAGGATATTTGACTGTGGGACTGGTGTATTTCTACGATATATTTCGGATGATCTATATTTAGAAATACGCCAGTTCCAGACAGTCTTTTTTCTTTTTAGAAAGCATTATGGTATCATTTATCAGGTGTACCGCTTGATGGTCTCCTTGAGCACATATTTTTTATCGCTGTACCGGCAGGCGATATAGCTGTTCGCCTTGTGCTCCAGTTCATCCGGCAGCGGCTCCAGCCGGATCTCTTCCCCGTATTTTCGGATCAGGGCCTTTTCCAGCAGATAATCGCATACGTGGGGATTCTTCGGCAGGAGCGGGCCGTGGAGGTAGGTGGCGATTACGTTTTTGTAAACCACCCCTTCATAGCCGGATTTTCCGGTATTTCCCAATCCGAAGAAGACCTTTCCGAAGGGGGTGTGGTTTCCGATATAGGTGCGTCCCCCGTGGTTTTCAAAGCCCACTACGGGCCGGTCGAATAAGGGACTGTTCAGGATGATATTGCGGATCATCCGTTCCGGTTCCCATTCCGTATAAATGTCCAGAACCTCCAGGCCTTCGATGGTCTTTTTTTCTGTTTTGTAGTACCGTCCCAGGAGCTGATAGCCGCCGCAGACAGCCAGCACCACGCCGTTGTCTTCCACATAGTCCTGGAAATCGGTTTTGATGCCCTGCAGATACTGGCACACCAGTTCCTGCTCCCGATCCGACCCACCGCCCAGGAGCACGATGTCCAGCCTGTGAAAATCAATGCTGTCGCCGGAGAGGAAGGGGATCACCTCCGCCTCCATGCCGCGCCATTCCAGACGCTTGCGGAAGCACTGGATATTGCCCCGGTCTCCGTAAAGGTTCAGCAGGTCGGGATATAAATGCCCGATGGTCAGCTTTTTCATGATTCTAAAGCCTCCTTCCGGTTGTCGTCCATTCCGGCCAGCAGATGATTGGTGCGGTAGAGGCCGGAATAATTTACGATCACATACAGATTTTTCGTGCCTGTCGTTGTCAGTGTTTCAATCGTCCCTTTCAGATCCGTGGTGGAACCGCAGTCGATATCCTCGTATTTGAGCCGCAGTCCCATATCATGCCGGCGCGTGCCGTTGGTGGTGATGGTGGCTGCGTTGGCATCCGCCAGGTACTGGAAATCCACATCCCACAGCCAGGAAATGTCTTCGCCGTCCTGGTAAGTGTCGTTGATCTGGATGATCACATCCTTGGGACTGGGATCCTTTAACACCAGGGAGATCTTCTGCTGGAAGCCGATGGGGTTTTTCGCCAGATGGAGCTGGACCCGGGCACCGTGGATGGTAAAGATGCTCTCCCGGTTATTGCCGTAATCAAAGGCTTCGATCATCTCCTGAAAATGTCCTGTGGGCGCGCACAGCGCATTCAGAGCGGCATAGGCGGACAGGGTATTGTAGATGTTGTAGGGCGTCCGGGCGGTGGAATCGATCCGCATCCCGTCCAGATCAAAGGAATAGACTTCGCCGTGAAAGTCCACATTGGCCGCCGTATAGTCCGGATCGGGGCGTGAGAGCCCACAGGCAGGGCAGTGGTAGATGCCGAGCTGCCCATAGTGGAAAAATTCGTAATCCAGCTTCTTCCCGCAGGAGCGGCAGAAAATACTTTCCCGGATCTCCGAGCGGGAGATCTCGTCAAAGATCTGCTCATTGATGCCATAGGTGATATAAGAGTTCTTGCTTTCCGCGGCCAGAGTGTAGGAGAGCACGTCGTCGCAGTTGATGATGAGAGTGCTGTCCGGGACGCTGGTGACGGCGGTTTTTAATTTTTGGAAGGTAATGTCTACCTCACCGAAGCGGTCCAGCTGATCCCGGGAAATATTGGTCAGCAGGGCGCAGTCCGGCTTTAACTGGGGCAGAACGCGCACGGATGCGATCTCGTCGCACTCGATGCAGGCGTAATCCGCGTCCAGCCTTCCGTGCCTGTCCGTGGCCAGGACGAAGGCGGAGATAATGCCGTTGAGCATGTTGGCTCCGGTGCGGTTGATGATGACCTTCTTGCCCTCTGCTTTCAGGGCATGGTAGAGGATGCTGTTGGTGGTGGTCTTCCCGTTGGTCCCCATGGTGACAATGGTCTTTTCGCGGACCATGCCGGACATGGCCGAGAGGATCTTAGGATCGATCAGGCGGGCAACGTAACCGGGAAGGGTGACGCCGCTTCCCCGGTTCAGCTTTTTGATCAGGGCACTGGTGGCCTTGGCACAGGTAATGGCCAGTTTGCTTCGTAAATTCATGGTTATTCTATCCTTTTTGTAGATTTTTGGTAACTCTGTATATTATACGGGAAGACGCAGGAGAAAACAAGGGATAAATTGCTACAGGCCGCCGCTTCGCGGGAATAAAACGGGTTTCTGTGTCAGATCTGCTGCTTCCAGTGCAAGATACGCTCAAAGCGCTCTTTCGCGGCTTTTTCCTCGCCTTCTTCCGTGGGATGATAATAGGTTCGGTGCTGCAGGGATTCCGGCATGCATTCCATGTGTGTCAGCTTTTCTTCCGCATCGTGGGCGTACTCATAGCCTTTTCCATAGTCCAGCTCCTTCATCAGCCTTGTGGGGGCATTGCGCAGCTGCAGGGGAACCGGCTCGGCACGAAGCGCTCCGACATCCTGCTTGCAGGACTCACAGGCCCGATAAAGGGCATTGGACTTAGGGGCCAGTGAGAGGTAGGTGACGGCATGGGTCAGATGTACGTCGCATTCCGGCATGCCCAGGAAATGGCAGGCCTGGTAAACGGACACGGCAACCTGCAGGGCATGGCTGTCCGCCATTCCGATGTCCTCGCTTGCAAAGCGGATCAGCCGCCTTGCAATGTAGAGGGGGTCCTCGCCGCCCTCCAGCATCCGGCACATCCAGTATATGGCGGCATCCGGGTCACTGTTGCGCATGGATTTGTGGAGGGCGGAGATCAGGTTGTAATGTTCTTCCCCGTTCTTATCATACAGAAGGGATTTCCGGCTGATGCACTGGGAAAGACCTTCCGCCGTGACCGTGATCCCCCCGGCATCGATCTCCCCGTTGAGGACTGCCATTTCCAGGGTGTTGAGGGCTGTTCTGGCATCTCCGCCGGCAAACCCGGCGATGGCCCGCAGCTGCTCCGGGGTGATCCGGATGGTCTGGGAGCCGAAGCCGGCAGGATTTTTCAGGGCATTTTCCAGGAGCCGGACCAGGTCGGCTTCCTCCAATGCCTTTAAGACAAATACCCGGCAGCGGGAGAGCAGGGCGGCGTTGACCTCAAAGGAGGGATTCTCGGTGGTGGCCCCGATCAGGGTGATGCTTCCCCGTTCTACAAAGGGGAGGAAAGCATCCTGCTGGGCCTTGTTGAACCGATGGATCTCGTCCACAAACAGGACCGTGCGGATCCCCATGCGGCGGCTTTGCTCCGCCTGGTTCATGACCTCCTTGATCTCCTTGATCCCGCTGGTAACGGCGCTGAAATTGATAAAATCCGCCTGGGTCCGTCCGGCAATGATGCTGGCGAGGGTGGTCTTGCCGACGCCGGGAGGTCCCCAGAAGATCATGGAGGAGATCTGGTCCTTTTCAATCAGTTGCCGCAGCATCCTGCCGGGTCCAAGGAGATGCTCCTGTCCGACAAAATGTTCCAGAGATGCGGGCCTTAAGCGGCTGGCAAGAGGTGCGTTGTCTGTCCGGTTATCAAATAATGTCATCTGTTCCATAGCGTTTTTTGTCTCCTTCTATTGTACGGATTGCGCATTGGAAAAGGCAGTATAATCGCTTCGCGCTTATTTAAGTTTATCACAGGAATCTGCCAGATTCTATTGATATTTTTTTGAATTTTATGTAGAATGATATTATTCGTTACTGTGAGTACCCGGTCAGGGTGTGAACGATATCTATGATTCTCCTCGTCTTGCAGGGATGGGGAACAATATAGTAAAATCAGCAGGTTTTGAGTGGAGGAGAGAGTGTAATGAAAAAATCGATGAACCAGTCTACGTTGACGATGATCTTAAACGGGGGTTCTATTTTTGCTCTTGTTGTCGTGATCGTTCTTCTGTTTGCCTACGGGAGTGTGAGCGGCCAGCTTGATGAGGCAAATGAAGACCGGTTTAATCTTACATACAACGCGAACCGTTTTATGAACGGTTCCTCATATCTGACCAACGAGGTGCGTGCATTCGCGTCAACCGGGGAGCAGGAGCATTATGATAACTACTGGAATGAGATTAATCATCTGAAGAACCGGGATCAGGGAGTCGCGGCCATGCAGGAGATCGGGATCACGGATCAGGAGCAGGCCATGATCGACGAGATGTCTTCCCTGTCCAATGAACTGGTTCCGCTGGAGGAAGAGGCTATGAACCAGGTTCAGGAAGGGGAGCTGGAGAAGGCTCTGGATTATGTATACGGAACAGAGTACAGCACGGCCATCGCAAAGATCAATTCCCTGAAAGAGCAGTTTTTATCAGCGTTGGATGAGCGGACCGGGAGTGAGGTCAAGGCTCTCGGAAGAAGGTCGGATCTTATCCGCCTGGCAATGATCCTGGCGCTTGTTATGGTAGGAGCGTTCCAGATTACCAATCAGACCATGACCCGGAAACGGATCTTAAAGCCTGTCATTGCGGTCCGGGATCAGATGCGGGAGATCTCATGCGGTAATCTTTCCACAGAGTTTGCGCTGGAGCCGGATACCTCCGAGATCGGTATGCTGGTACAGTCTATCCATGAGACGAAGCAGGAATTAAAAAAGTATATCAATGATATTGATATGAAGCTGGCACAGATGGCTCAGGGAAACATGGACCTGGTGATCGGTGATGATTACCGCGGGGAATTTCAGCCCATTCAGAAGGCCATGCGCCAGATCCTGGAGGCACTCAATTCCGCGCTTTCTCAGATCAACCAGTCGGCGGAACGGGTCACGGCGGAATCCGAGCAGGTGGCGGACGGGGCGCAGATCCTGTCCAGAGGCGCCATGGACCAGGCTTCCGCTGTGGAGGAGCTGACGGCAAATATCCAGGAACTGTCGAAAGAGGTGGACAATTCCTCCGCAGACGCGGATCATGCAAGGAAGAGCTCCATGGATGCGGCAAGGCAGCTGGAGCTCTGCAACACAAAGATGGAAGAGCTGACCAGGGCTATGGAGGATATTTCGAAATCTTCTTCGGAGATCGGCGGTATTATCAAGACGATCGAGGACATTTCCTTCCAGACCAACATCCTGGCATTGAATGCCGCGGTAGAAGCGGCGCGGGCCGGTGAGACAGGAAAGGGCTTTGCCGTAGTGGCGGATGAAGTGCAGAGCCTGGCAAACAAGAGCTCGGAGGCAGCTCAGAATATCACCTCTCTGATCGAGGACTCCATCAAGCTGGTGCAGGAGGGAACCGCTTTGTCGGCGGATACGACAGAGGCGCTTTCGGCAGGCGTTCTGGGGGCGCACAGGTCTACGGAGCTGGTGGAGCGGATTGCGGAGTCCGCGGAGCAGCAGGTGGAGGCGCTCAGGCAGCTGACCCAGGGGATGGAGCAGATCTCAAACGTGGTGCAGACCAATGCCGCAACAGCGGAAAAGTCCGCATCCTCCGCGTCAGAACTGTTAGAGCAGGCGCATGACCTGAAGGGATCGGTGCAGAAGTTCCGGCTGCGTCAATATTAGAACGGATAAAAAACCGGAATCTGTCTTGATTTTTTGTCTCCGGTGGCGTAATATGATTGTTGCGTATGAACCCGCCGGCCTGAGTTACTGGGCACGCCCGGTCAGGGTGCGGCCAGTAATCGTATATGTGCGGATAGGCGGGGCATAGCTGTGGGAGTATGGAACAGACAGGCAATGATGATATAAGGGAGGACTCCAATGTCAGGTCGTACATATTACAATGTTCTTGGAGTTTCCAGGGAGGCAACCCCGGAAGAAATTACGAATGCAAAAAATGCGTTGGCGAAGATCTACCATCCAGACGCCAATATGCACAATGATATCGATACAACGAAGGAGATGCAGGAGATCCTGGAGGCCTACCGGGTTCTCTCAGATCCGGAAAAGCGGAAAGCGTATGACCGCAAACTGGGCGGGGGCAAGGCACGGGTATTCCGTACCTTTACTGTAGGAGAATCCAAAGAGACAGACGAGCAGTCTTCTTTTGTCAGCTGCTGGAATGCCGCCATGAAGCTTCAGGAAACGGTCAGGAGAAGCTCCTGGCTTTTAGAGCGGGAATCCAAACGGAAGAATATTTCCGCAAGGATCCTGGAGAAGCTGGGAAAGAACAGCCGCCTGGAGAAGGAGCTGCGCACCCAGATGGACGAGCTCTGTCAGGAGGCGCTGGAATATACGGCAGTGTTAAAAAACGCGGAGATTCCGGTGGATTACTGGAACGCGGAGGCCATGAACTGGGTGCTGGTCCACTGGGGGCACAACAAAAATGCGAATTACCTTACATTGTTTGCGCAGTATGACGCGCATGTCAACCGGGATAAGTCAGGAACGGAGCGCCTGCGCTTAAAGTCTCAGAACAGGCAGTTCCATCATAACCTGAAAAGACTGCTGAGCTACGCGTTATAAGCGCAGCCAGCAGTCTTCCAGGAGTGCTTCGCAGCCCTCTTTGATATCGCTGTAGGTGACATCAAAATTGCCGGTATACCAGGGGTCGGCAATATCCCGTGGATGGTCGGTAAAATCCAGCAGCCTGCACACTTTATGCTCCCGGTCGTCTCTTAAGATCCGCAGCATGTTCCGGATGTTCATATGCTCCATG
>CATLCV010000251.1 GCA_949893755.1 uncultured Lachnospiraceae bacterium
AGTTTTTGCAATCCAAATTGATGCTCATTCTGTGCGGCTCCTCCCTTTCCTTCATGGAGAACCAGGTACTGGGTTATCAGAGCCCGTTATACGGGAGAAGGACCGCGCAGATGAAGATCCGGCCGTGTACATTTGCCGAGTGCAGCAGATACTACCAGCATTTTGATAAGCAGGAGCTGGCCTTGGCTTATGGGATTACAGGGGGGATTCCGCTGTATATGTCGAAGCTGGATGACAGAAGGTCGATGGAGGACAATATCAAAAGCAATTTTTTTGAAATGTCGGCGTATTTGTTTGAGGAGCCGGGGAACCTGATCAAGCAGGAATGCCGGGAGCCGATGCAGTATAACGCGATCATCAAAGCCATTGCCACCGGATCCAGCAAGATCAGCGAGATATCCGGAGCTTCCGGACTGAATGACACGGGAGCGACCAGCAATTATATTTCCAAGCTGATGTCGATCGGCATCATTGAGAAGGAATTTCCCTATAAGGCGGAGCGCTCCAGAAAGACGATCTATAAGCTGTCGGACAGTATGTTTCAGTTCTGGTATCGTTTTGTCCCGGCGAATCTGTCCCTGATCGGGCAGGGCGCCGGGGACAGGGTCTACCAGCGGGTAGAGAAGCAGATACCCGCATACATGGGCTTCGTGTTTGAGGAGATCTGCAAGCAGTACCTGTGGCAGGAGAATCTCAAAGGAAACCTGCCGGTTGACTTTCAGGACATGGGCCGATGGTGGGGCAATGATCCGGTGGAGAAGCGGCAGACAGAGATTGATATCCTTGCGGATAATGAGGAAGGCGAAGCCATCTTTGCAGAGTGCAAGTGGAGAAATGAGCTGACCTCGGAAGCGGAGCTGAAAGAACTGCAGCACCAGAGCACATTGTTCCATTATAAGAAAAATGTGCTGATCCTGTTTTCGAAAAGCGGTTTTACGGATGGATGTCGGGAGCTGGCAGAGAAGTGGGGGGATGTGCTGCTCATTCGGTTTGAGGATATGGAGTGGGATAAATAGACGCCACTTTGCACAAAATCTGGAGCAGAAAATTAGAAAATATGCCAGTTTACAAATGTTCTCCGCGGGGGTATAATATTGATAAAAATTTAACAAAAGAATGGCGGATGAATATTGAATTTCCATGCAGGCAAGACTGCCTTGCCTGTTGGAACATAGACTCTGCCAGAGAAGGAGGACATTATGAATATTTGGCATGACATTGGTGAGGACAGGATCTATCCGACGGATTTTATGGCGGTGATCGAGATTCCGAAGGGAAGCAACAAGAAGTATGAACTGGACAAGCAGACCGGTCTTTTATCCCTGGACCGGATCCTGTTTACAGCGACCCATTATCCGATGAACTATGGATTCATTCCCAGGACCTATGGGGATGATAAGGATCCGCTGGACGTGCTTGTACTCTGTTCGGAGGCCATCGAACCGATGACGCTGGTCAGATGCTATCCCATCGGGATCATGCAGATGACGGACGGCGGGATGGGAGATGAGAAGATCATCGCGATCCCCTATGGAGATCCTACTTATATGGGGTACACAGATATCAAGGAGCTGCCGGCACATATTTTTGAGGAGCTGAAGCATTTCTTCTCCATTTATAAGCATCTGGAGGGGAAGGATACGGTGGTGGAGCAGTTCGGCGGACCGATCGAAGCAGTCGGATGCATCGAGAAATGTATGGAGAATTATAAGAAAAAATTTGTGGATCATGTTAAGGAATAGCACTGGAAAAGAATGAAAGAGCAAGAAAAAAAGTAATGAATGTCATTTACCCGATGATAGAACGAAACCGACAGCAGCTTATAAAAGGACAGAAAACACAGAACCAGTGAGAGGAAGGAAACCTGCAATATGAAAAAAATGATCTACGGTGTAGACCTGGGCTGGGCAAGCCAGTTAGAATCCATGGGCTACCGATGGCTGAATGAATCCGGAAAGGAGACGGATATCCTGGAAACCTCTAAGGAGCTTGGCGCAAACGCGGTCCGGCTGCGTATCTTTGTCAAGCCTCCCAGGGAAGCCTTCTGGCAGAAGCAGGAGGATGAGACCTGCATGCTGGGATTCTGCGATGCAGCGCATGTCGTTCAGATGGCAGAACGGATTAAGAAGAGCGGCATGAAGCTGATGGTGGGCTTTCACTACAGCGACCACTTTGCGGACCCGGAGCATCAGGATATCCCGGAGGAATGGCTGGATGACAGTGACCCGCAGATGGAAAAGCTGATCTATGAGCACACGAAGGAAGTGATGCGCCTGCTCGCGGAGCACGGAGCCGCCCCGGACTGGGTTCAGGTGGGAAATGAGATCAACAACGGGATCCTGTGGCCCAGGGGAAGCCTGAAAGAAGCGCCAGGGCAGCTGGTACGTTTCCTGAACGCCGGTTATGACGCGGTCAAGGAGGTGTGTCCGGACAGCCAGGTGATCACCCATCTGGCGTCTGTATTGAATGACGATCTGTGCGTACCCTTTCTGGAAAATTTCTTTGCGGAAAAGGGAAAGACAGACATCCTGGGATTCTCTTATTATCCGTACTGGGAGAAGTTTGAGAGTGACAAGGACGTGCTGTCAGCTAAGCTGAAAGAGTATACGCGGAAATATCACAACCCGGTGATGATCGCGGAGGTCGGCGGTCTGGATCATGACGAGGAGGGAACTTATAAGATCGTGTCGGACTGCATCGGGGCAATGCGGGAGCAGGACGGACAGGAGGAGTGCGGCGTCTTTTACTGGGAGCCGGAGGTGACTGCGGCGATCCTGCCGGACTCCTATCCGTTGGGCGCGGCGCAGCTGGCGGGGGAGAAAACGCTGCAGTATACGAAGGCGCTGCGTGCCTATCGGGATTGCTGACAGACGCACGATACTCACGGCAGGATTTCATCGGCCGTGAGCATTATTTTTTAATACCATCGTATGCAGAAAGGCTGCCAGTGGCAGGCTTTCTGCATGTGCGTCCGATTTTCATACAACAGCTTCAATCAACACTTTATCATTTAAAATGACTTCATGTACACCAATCTGCTTCTTTTTATTAAAATTAAAACTAAGCATATATCCTTTCTGCAAATGGTAATCATTCAGATATCCGATCAGCTGATGTTCTCCCCGCAGGTTATACTCATTTCCGTGATAGATCTTCATTTCTATAATATGCTGCTGTCCCAGAAAATCAATGATGACATCTGTGCGTCCCATGCTCCTTGTCCTGGACTCGATATAATAATTCCCGGTTCCATTGATAATGGGTTTTAAATATAGAAGGAACAGGCGGCGTCCATTCTCCTCAATGAATTTATCCGAACTGTCTGCATATATATCCGAAAAATGTTCCACAAACTTTTTTAATATTAATTCCATATCCAGAATATTTCCGTGGATAAACTGATTTTTGATCTGCATGGAGGCGGAATAAGTACTGCTGTTAAGCATATCCTCTGCCAGATAATAATTATACAGTCTGGTCTCAAAGATCCTGTTGGAAACAGCAATCTGTTCATCGACACATTTTAAAAATCCAAAACGGATACCGATATCCATTGTCAGGTTATCCGGATTGTAGACGATATTTTTTCCATAAAACAACACAGTGTAAATCATTTCTGAAAGTTCCGGATATTCATCCAGCTTCTTTATCATATCATCAAACAGGGTATTTGACTCATACAAAATCAGCTTTACCGCTGCTTGAAAGCCATCTTTTGTCCAGGCGGAACATTTCTCAGGATATTCCTTAGTTCCTGCAATCTGCTCGTCTATGAGCTTACATAATCTGGATACGAGAAATGGATATCCGGAAGTATAGTCATATAATTGTTGGCTGATACAGTCGATATCCATACCTGTATGATGATCTCGCTCATAATCACATAGCATTCCTGCAATTTTTGATTCCGTAAGATTCATGTTGACATTAAAATCAGCCGCAATGTTCCAAGGACTATTGTATTTCGATTCTTTTAGGGTATGCAGTTTTAATTTCAGATTTTTAATATCATAAACCCCCGCAAGAATGACGGACTTAAAAGTGTGATCTCTCCCGCTTTTCTGTTTTAGATATTTCTCCCTCAGCAGTCCCAGAAACGACAAAAAAATTTGATTATCCGCATTTTTATCCACTTCATCAATTGTCAGGATCACTTCCCGGTCACTGTGGCTGCAAAGAGTCGTTATTTTCTTCCCGAAGTCACGCAGCGGAAATTCATCTGAGACCGAAGTAGTCCACATTCGGCACAGATCATCCGCAGCGCCCTGTGCTTCCAGACGGTCTGCAATATCCATGCTCAAGCCTCTGGCAAGCGTCCCTAATGACTGGAAATACTCATCTGCAGCCTCAAAGCTGATATCGATCACAATATACTTTTCTTTCAGTCTATGATAAAGAAGTTCCAGTGTAGTGGTCTTCCCAAACTGACGTGCCCGGTTGATCGTAAAATATTCCCCCTGCTCAATATAGTCGTTGATAATCTGGTCAATGATATCCGTAGTATCGGCCATATAGTGTAAAGAAGGAATACATACACCTGTTGTATTAAACTTTTTATTCATAGGGCACCTCCTCCATATTTTTGCACTGCTCCAATGCAAGCCCAATCAACCGATCCGTATGATCGGCCATAAAGAGCGGGATATTCAATACATCATGATCCAATTTCAGATTATCCAAAGAGAATCTCACGCGCAGCTTCACCTTATCGCCAAACAATTCCTTAAATTTTCTAAGGCTTCTGCTTGTAGTATTTGCTTCCGATTTTACTTCCACAGGAAAGATGTCATTTTCCCTCTGAATCAAAAAATCAACTTCATATGGAGGATTGTTCTGGCTCCAGTATCTTGGAATCACTTCAAATTGCGTGATCAGTGTCTGCAGTACATAATTTTCAGTCAATGCCCCCTTAAACTCCGTGAATAAGCGGTTCCCTTCGCCAAATGCAGTCGGGGCAAGCATCGCCAGGCGGCGGAGCAGGCCCACATCCACAAGATAGATTTTAAAAGCAGACAGGTCGTCATAAGCGGAAACAGGAAGTCCCGGAGCGCTGCTGCGGTATATTTTATGAACCAGTCTGGCATCTGCCAGCCACTGTAGGGCGTTTTCATATTCCCTGGCTCTCGCTCCTTCCTTCACCGCCTTATAGATAAATTTCTTGTTCTCTCTGGCAAGCTGGGAAGGAATGGACTTCCAGATCATGGAGATTTTAGGGAACTCGCTGATATCGGGGTGTTTTGCAAAATCTCGTTCATAGGCGCCGAGAATGTTGGAGAGTGCTTCCTGCATTGCGTTTACATCACGCGCTTCTGTCCACATCAGTACGGCTTCCGGCATCCCTCCGGTGACATAGTACATTTTTAATTTCTCGTATAGGGGATTAAAAAATGCATCAGGAAGCGGCTCCAAAGTATCAACAGCATCCAGAAAGACGGCAAGATTTTCATCGCCGTTGGCCATCAGAAATTCCGTGAAGGTCATAGGATCGATCTGCATGAAATTTACCTTGCCCACCGGAAATGAGGATGGTTTTGCGAATGCGATACCAAGCAGGGAACCAGCACAGGCGATGTGATACTCTGGGGCATTCTCGCAGAAATATTTCATGGAATTCATGACTTTGGGACAGTCCTGTACCTCGTCGAAAATGATAAGGGTTTTTCCGGGCAGGATCTTTTGACCGCTGGCGAGCATGAGATTCTGCAGGATTCGGTCCACATCCTTTGTCGTTTCAAAGAACTGCCTGTACTCCTCATGCTCATCAAAATTGAAGTAGGCGGTGTTTTCATAATATTGACTGCCAAATTCTTTCAGAATCCAGGTTTTGCCTACTTGCCGGACGCCTTTTAATATTAATGGCTTCCGATAGGGCGAAGCCTTCCAGTCTAACAACTGTTTCATCATCAGACGTTTCATAGCACAGAACTCCTTTCACATTATTATGGATATTTTGGGGCTAGTGATCACATTATTATTGTATATGTGTGGAATTGAAAAATCAACAGGTTTATCACATTATTATATATATTTTCTGCTGTTTTATCACATTATTATTAAAAATAGAGGGAATCACTATTTGTTCTCCTTTAATGTCCAGCCCGATAGACGGACTGTCAGTGACCATGATTTCCGGATGGAACTTGTAAAATTCTCCTGATTACGGTATATTATCGGTAGATATACCGAAGGGCATCCCATTATGGCCATGCGGCCGTTTCACAAGGTATAGAATATTCAGGAGGCGCTTACAATGCAGGATACCGGAAAAAGTCCACGCATTTTGATCGTGGAAGACGATGCGGACATCAACCGTCTGCTCTATAAAATCTTAAAGAAAAACGGCTATGCTCCGGAGCAGGCATTTTCCGGGACGGAGGCCAGGCTGCTGCTCCAGGCCGGAGCCTATGACCTGATTCTCCTGGACTTAATGCTTCCGGGATTGACCGGGAAGGAACTGCTGGATTATATCCGCAGGGAACGCAGGCTTTCCATTCCGGTCATGATCTTATCCGCCAGAGGAAGCCTTCATGACCGGGTAGAGCTGCTCATGGACGGAGCGGATGATTACCTGACCAAGCCCTTCGAACCGGAAGAGGTTCTGGCCCGCGTCTGTGCCGTACTGCGCAGATGCGGGAGGGAAGAGCCGGATACAGCGCCAGAAAAGAAAACAAAAGCTTATACCTTCAAGAATCTGGCCGTATATCCGGAGGCACGTCAGGCGTTGGTAAAGGATACGGAGATTCCTCTGACTGTCCATGAATTTGACATACTGCTTCTGCTCATCCAGAATCCGGACAAAGTCTATTCCCGGGAAAATCTGTACGAGCAGGTGTGGAAGGGCGGATACTACGGGGAAGACAATACAGTCAATGTCCACGTCAGCAACATCCGCAAAAAGCTGGCCAAGGCGGATCCGGATGAGGAATATATCCAGACTGTCTGGGGGATTGGGTTCAAGATGAAGCGCAGCGTATGAGGGAAATAATTATTGTTCATGACCTGACCGTCCGTTCGTAGCAACGGGAAAAAGTTCCTTTACGATTTCTTTAATCTTTCTTGAGGACAAATTAATCCTCCGGCTGTTATGATTCCATA
>CATLCV010000252.1 GCA_949893755.1 uncultured Lachnospiraceae bacterium
AGGCTCAGACACGCTCTAATACAGTTTGGATATTTTCCTTTATTTTTTCGGATAAAAGAGCATACTGTACCAGCTCTTCTTCGCTGAAGTCCTTAAAACGGGCATGGTCATAGTCATTCTGCGCGGCGGCCAGATCTTCCATGATCTGGTCGGCTTCGGGCAGAAGCGTGATCCGGATCTGTCTGCGGCGGGACCTGGAAACAGATCCGAAAGCCTGGGGATCGGCGGTGCTTTCCGCGGGATCCGCAGGAGGAATGCGGTCTGCCCTGGAGGTCCCGTCCGTCCGCCGGATTTCCTCCACCTTGAGAAGCCCCCGCGCGGACAGCTTCTGCAGGGTCAGGGATAGCGCTCTGCGGGAAATATTTGCAAAATCGGCAAGCTCTGCCCGGGTGGTGAGCTGATGAGGCTGGCTCAGGCAGAAAAGCAGGCTGGCCTCGGCTACGGTCAGACCGTTCTTTCGGGCCGCGGTTTCCAGATAATATTCCAGGAGCTTCCGGTTTCGGTAGACCTCCATCAGGATGCCCTCCCCGGCGATTGCTTCGCTGCAGACTTTGGTGTGCTCTTCCCCCAGTTTTTTGGTGCCCGGCAGGATGGCAGGAGGAACCATGCCGTCCCCGGCGGCATCCACAAGAAAGCGGTAGACCTGGAGCCGCTTCTTTTCATAATCCGTTTCGTCAAAAACATGTTTGTAAAAATTATTATAGTATTCAAAAACCATCAGCTTCATTTTCACGGTATTGGTAATGCTCGCGCCTTGGCTGGCAAGAGAGCCTTTTGTCTTGACATAGTAGTAAATGGGAGCATGCAGGGCATAGAAGGCTTCCCCATGCCGGATATATTCCAGATTGAACATAAAATCCTCGCACCAGCTGATGGTCACATCCATGCGCAGGCGGTATTTCTCCACGATCTCTCTGCGGTACAGCTTGTTCCAGAGTACGCCGTAATAAAAATCCGCAGGATTTTCCATCATATGCGACGCAAATTCCTCCCGTGTCATTACGGAATCCTCTTCGATGTCCCCTTTCTGGGACAGACGTTCTCCCACAACCCGGTAAAAATCAGCGATCACCAGATCGCAGCAGTGCTCCTCGGCGGCACGCACAAACAGCTTGGTGGCGTCCGGCGTGATCCAGTCGTCGCTGTCGAGAAATTGAAGATAGGTTCCCCGCGCCTGGTCGATGGCTTGGTTGCGGCTGTCGGATACTCCGGTGTTTTCCTTGTGGATCACACGGATCCGGGAGTCCTGTCCGGCGTAGCTGTCACAGATGCTGCCGCAGGAATCCGTGCTGCCGTCATTGACCAGCAGAAGCTCAAAATCCGTATATTCCTGGTTCAGGATGCTGTCAATGCAGCGGGCAAGATGCTTTTCGGCATTGTATATAGGGACAATAATACTTACGGTTGGGGTCATGGGTGTACTCTCCTTTACTGTAGGTCTGCTTTGAATATCATTGTATGCGGAAAAGCTGCAGGGGCAGATTTCCTGTGTGGTTACAGATATTTTAGCAGATTTGTGAAGAAATGGAAACGGCGGTTTTCAAAAAGTTGATTCAGGAAAAATATGCGGAAATGTTTTGTTGTGAACCGCATCAAAATATAGTAGAATAATCAAATAAGCAGGTAAATCGATTGAGGTATGCAAATGATTGGTGAGATAGTATATGGAAATCTGATATCAAAACAAACATTGTTGGAAGCATTTGATCTTGCAGAGACAACGGCTCCGAGAATTTCGGCAGTTGGTGCAGGCGGGAAAACCACTACATTAAAACGGCTGGCGGCAGAATATACAGATATGGGAAGGAAGCCGATTGTTACAACCACCACACATATGTTTAAAGAGGACTCTCCGTTATTTTTGGAAGATCCGTCTGTGGGGGAGATCCTCGCGCTTCTGGACAAAGAGGGCTGCGTATTTGCAGGCGGGAGGGCTGGGAATGGAAAGATAAAGAGCCTTCCCGAGGAGGTTCTGGAAGCGGTTTTAAAGCTTCCGAATCCTGTTTTGATCGAAGCGGATGGGGCGAAAATGCTTCCTGTGAAATTCCCGGCAGACCACGAACCGGTCATTCTGCCGCAGACCACCCATATTTTGTACATATGCGGCATGGACGCACCCGGAAGAAAAATAAAAGAGGTCTGCTTCCGGGCAGAGCTTCTGGCTGATTTTTTGGGGAAGTCCCCGGAGGAACTGCTGACAACGCAGGATATTGCGGCTCTTGCACAGAGCAGGCTGGCGGGAAGGAAAGGGGCAGGGGATGGGATGCGGTATGCAGTTGTCCTGAATAAGGCAGATACCCGAAAGCGGCGCGACGCGGCGCTGGAGGTCTGGGAGGCAATGGATCGCAGGAAGGAGATTCGGGTGATTGTTACCGCGAATGATGGGTCGTATGAATATTGAAGCATATAATCTGGATTCTCTTAGAAAACTGGTGCGAGATCTCCAGGCAGAAAATGAAGGATTAAAAAAATTATTGGATAAAGCAGAAATACCATATGCCAAAAGTGAAGTGTTTTATGAAATTCCAGCCGATTCCGAAGAATATGATCTGGACCAGGGCGGGAGAATCCAATCACAATATATTGACAAGGAGATGGCCAACCGCTTTTTCGCCATGTTTTGGGGCAGAAAAGACGTGTTTGCGAAACGGTCGAAAAATGGAAACTATTATCCCAAGTGTGCCAATCGCTGGAATCCGATCTGTCCTGCAAATAACAGCGGCAAGCTGCAATGCGGAAAGTGTGATTTTTCCAGCTTCGAACCGTTGACTCAGGGAATGCTCATAAAGCATCTGATCGGTTACAAAGAGGACGGTACGGATGTATTGGGGGTGTATCCATTGCTGCCGGATGGTCATTGCAGATTCCTTGTGTTCGATTTCGATAATCACGAAAAGGGAGCAGAAAAAGAGGATTATGCCAATACGGACAATGAGTGGCATGATGAAGTAGATGCTCTGCGTCTGATCTGCCGGCAAAATAAGATTGATGCATTGGTAGAGCGCTCCCGTTCCGGACGGGGAGCACATATCTGGATCTTTTTTCAAAAACCGATCCCTGCCGCGACGGCAAGAAGCTTTGGTTTTCTGCTTCTTGATCAAGGCGCGTCCACGATCAATCTGAAATCGTTCCGATTCTATGACAGGATGTATCCATCTCAGGACAAAACGGATTCCATTGGAAATCTCATTGCGCTTCCGCTGCAGGGACGGGCGCTTAAGAATGGAAACAGTGCCTTTGTTGATGAGCATTGGAATGCGTATCCGGATCAGTGGAAAAAATTATTGAATACCCGGAAGCTGACCCAGGAGGAAGTGGAACAATCGATATCACAGTGGCAGGGAGATCTGTTTATACGAAAGGACAGCTCCGATTATATAAAAAGTAAAAATCGCCCCAGACCATGGAAACGTCAGGAAGATTTCCGGGAATCGGATGTGGTCGGAAAACTGCACATCGTACTTGCAGACGGAATCTATGTAGATGCCCTGAATTTAAAGCCTTATCTGCAAAATCAGATACGCTGCATGGCCGTATTCGATAACCCGGTCTACTACAAGAAAAAACGATTTGGCTATTCGAATTATTACAATTTCAGTACGGTGTATATGGGGAAGGACGTGGACGGATATATCAAAATACCGCGCGGATTATTGGAAACGTTGATCGAAAAATGCAAAAAAGGCGGGATCAGATATGATATATCGGATCACAGGGAAAAAGGGCGGCCGATTCGCGTGGAATTCCAGGGGGAACTGCGGGTGCGGCAGGACCTGGCGGCACAGCAGATGCTGGTTTATGAAAATGGGATTCTGAGTGCGGCCACTGCTTTTGGTAAGACAGTTGTGTGCAGCTATTTGATCGCGCAGCGGAAAGTAAACACTCTGATTCTTCTGGAAAGTAAAGACCTGCTTTTTCAATGGGAAAATGAGCTGCAGCATTTTCTTAAGGTGAACGAAACGCTCCCGACATATCAGACCAAAACCGGGAAAGTGAAAACAAGAAGCAGTGTCATTGGAAAATTGGGGAGCGGCAAAGACACCATGACAGGTATCATTGATATTGCAATGGTCGGATCGCTATATAAAAAAGGAAATTTTCATGAGAAGCTATATTCTTATGGAATGGTCATCATGGATGAATGCCACCATGCCGCGTCTCCTACTGCACAGGAAATCCTGAAAAGGATCAATGCAAGATATGTATATGGCGTTTCGGCAACGCCTATGCGAAGTGATAATCTGGAAAAAATCAATTTTATGCTTCTGGGACCGATCCGATACAAGTACACAGCGCTGGAAAGAACTATGGAACAGGGCATAGAACACCTTGTGATTCCGCGTTATACAAGAGTCATCTACACGGGAGGCGGGAAACCGGACATTAACGCTTTGTATGCATTTATCAGCAGTTACGTGGGGCGGAATCAACAGATTGCAGAAGATGTGAGATCCTGTGTAAAGCTTGGGAGAACTCCTGTCATACTGACCAGATATAAAGAGCAGGCAAAATGGATCTATGAGAATGTCAGACAGGCGGCGGATCAGGCTTTCCTGTTATATGGAGGCAATACAGATAAAGAAAACGAAGCTGTCAGAATGCAGATCGAGAAAATTCCGCGGGATCAATCCATGATATTGGTCGCCACAGGACAAAAGATCGGTGAAGGCTTTGACTGTCCGAGACTGGATACGTTGATGCTTGCGGCACCGGTTTCCTATCAGGGAAGGCTTGAACAATATGTGGGCCGGCTGAATCGGGATTATGAGGGAAAACAGGATGTTGTGGTATATGATTACATTGATTCCCATATTCCCCAATTTCACAATATGTATTTAAAACGGCTCAGGACATACAAGAAAATCGGGTTTCAGATTTCAGCAGATGCGGCGCAGAGGAAGCAGGAGGCTGGGGCGATCTATGATTCAGGAAACTATACGGCTGTGTTCGAACAGGATCTGATCGAGGCAGAAAAAGAGATTATCATTTCCAGTCCACAGATCACGCAGGATAAGGTGGAACGGCTGATCTATTTGATGAAGCCCCGGCAGGAAGCGGGAGTTGACATAACCGTTATCACAGAAAATCCGGAATCGGATGCATTTCATAATGCGGATTTCACGTATACGCTGATTGAAGAAATGAAAGGCTGCGGGATCCATACGAAAATTGCGGACGGGGAAGCGGGACACTTTGCTGTTATCGACCAGTCTCTTGTATGGCATGGCGGTATGAATCTTCTTGGAAAAGAGGACGCATGGGATAACCTGATCAGGGTGAGAGATGAAAGGGCAGTAGAAGAACTGCTGGAAATGGTGGAGGAAAGATGAAAATATATCTGATATATTCAAAACAATGGGAGGTGTGTGATGATTCCTTTAAAAATAGATACCTTGCTGGCAGGTCGAGTTGTCGAACAGAATCGTGTAGAATATAAAGAAGGATGGAATCCCAGCGATATTATTCACACAATCTGTGCTTTTGCAAATGATTATTCAAATGTAAACGGCGGATATCTGGTCATTGGTGTCAGGGCAGAAAATGGAATGCCCAAATTTCCGCTGAAAGGGATACCAAAAGAAAATCTCGATATGATTCAGCAGGAAATATTTCAATATTGCAATAAAATTGTACCACGTTATATTCCGAAGATTGAAGTGATCAATTATCACGAATCGGAAGTATATCTTCTCTATTTGTGGTGTACAGCAGGTGACAGTGGTCCTTACCAGGCACCTGAAGATGTATATGCAGAAAAAGGAACAAGAGCAAATAAAAGAATGCAATATTGGATTCGTCCGGCATCATTGACGACTGCGGCAAAGGCAGATGAAGTTGCGGAGCTTTTTGATAAATGTAATTCTGTTCCTTTTGATGACAGGATAAACAGGCGCGCAGCAATGGATTCTATTCGCCGTGCTTATGTGGAGGATTACCTTCGTGAAAGTAATAGTTCTTTAGTGAAAGATATCAACAATCTTTCTTTGGAAGAGATACTTGTTGCACTGGAGGTGGCGAATGAAACAGATACAGACCATGAGATTCGGAACATTGGTGTTCTGATGTTTACTGACCACCCGGAGAAATTAATTCCAGGAGCACAGATTGATTTGGTATGGTTCCATGATCCTGACGCAGAAGCGTCGGATAATTTTACAGAAAAGACTTTTACCGGACCGATTTGGAAACAGATTCGAGATGCCCTTGACTATATAAAAAATAACGTAATTGTAGAAAAGGTGGTTAAAATTCAAGGACAGGCGGAGGCAGAAAGATATTTTAACTATCCATATAATGCACTGGAGGAGGTTTTGGTCAACGCAGAATTTCATAAGCTTTATCGGGAACCCGAACCGGTAGAGATTCGTATCTATGTGGATTATATCCAGATCATTAACTATCCGGGGCCTTATCGGTGGATTGATATGGAAAAGTTTGCGGCAGGAAAGGTGCGCGCCCGTAAATATCGAAATCGTCGGATAGGAGAATTCTTGAAAGATATGGATCTCTCAGAAAAGCAGTCCACTGGTATTACCAAAATTCTGAGAGAGTTAAAACAAAACGGATCGCCAATGCCGGAATTTGAAACCGATGAAGAACGGAATTATTTAATTACGACCATACGATGTAGAGAAGGCTTTGAGTATAAGGAAACAGGTGGAGGACAATTAATGGGCGAAGTGGGCGAACCTATGGGCGAAGTGGGCGAACCTATGGGCGAACTCTTAGAAAAAGGATTGTCTGAACTGGAATGCAGCCGCATGGACGTGATTTTGAAATACTTGCGTGAGAATGGGAAAATACGAAGTGCTGTAGCTGCTGAGTTATTGTCGGTAAGAACGAAAACTGCCGGACTTCTGCTCAGGAAAGCTGAAAAACTAGGAATATTGTATGGTGAAGGAATGACAAATAAAAAGGTTTACAAATTAAAATAGAAGTATGCTGTGTTGAATAAACGGAAACAAATGGTGGAAAAGATGAAAGTACGTTTGATTTATCTGGCGGCCGGGAACAGCCGCCGATTCGGTTCCAACAAGCTCTTGTATGAACT